>DOIX01000321.1:0-10213 GCA_003511885.1 Cyanobacteria bacterium UBA11153 | reverse complement strand
GAGGTGGGTTTAGGTAAAAATCCATCCTTATCCAAAAATCTGATAACTATATCCGAAAATCCGATAACTATCCAATTTTTGACATGGTGGGTTTAGGGAAAAATCCATCCTTATCGAAAAATCTGATAACTATTCAATTTTCGATATGGTGGGTTTAGGGAAAAATCCATTAATTCCAACCCTAACATCAAAACACAACCCACCCTCACTCTGGTAAAATGAAGCGATAGCTTCACTGGCCTTCAGCATCGCAATTATTATGCCAGCCCTAATTAAAAAAAATATTATAAAATATTAAAGTGGGTTATCATAGCGTGCTAAATCACCAAAAGGTCAGTAGTCCTCCTTTGGATTATTGTACGATAATCGCTGAAACAACGCAATCTCGTTAATTATTAAGAATTAATTTTAATAAGGAGGAACGTATTTAAGGCGCTTTCAGCCGTTTTTCATTTGTTAACTTTTGTTACTTACTTTTTTTTAGGATTTTTCGCACTTGCGGTGCTAATTTGTCAAGAAACCATGACCAAAATAGGGGGTAACTATAGCGAGGGACTAGGGGCTAGGGGCTGGGGGCTAGGGAAGAAAGCTGTAAAATCAACGGTTTGAGGAATTGAGAATGTCTTAACCGCCAGGGCGGTTACGATAACTCGGATTTGGTATCACCTCCAACCTTCCCTTCAATTCCCTTGCCTTGTCAAAACTAGCGATTGCTTCCTCCAGCAATCCCAATTTCTCCAAAGCTAGGCCGCGATTTTGCCAAATATCGCCATCATCGGGTTGTAATTCCAAGGCTTCGTGAAAACTTGAAACAGCTTCTTCATATCTTCCCCAATTCAACAAAGATATCCCGCGATTCTGCCAAGCTTCCGCATAATCTATGTGAATGGTTAAAGCTTTATCGAAACTAGCTACGGCATCTTCATATTTACCTAAATTATCCAAAGTCATCCCGCGATTATTCCAGGCTGCCCAATCTTCGGGTTGAATTTCTAAGGCTTTATCGAAACTGGCGATTGCTTCTTCGTGTCTGTCTAAATTTTCTAAGGCGATGCCGCGATTATTCCAGGCTTCGCTATCGTCGGGTTGAATTTCCAAGGCTTTATCGAAACTGGCGATTGCATCTTCATGTCTGCCGATATTATCTAAGGCGATGCCGCGATTATTCCAAATTTGATATAAGTCTGGTTGAATGGCTAATGCTTTGTCGTAACTGGTAATGGCTTCGGCTAGTTTACCTAAATCGAATAAGGTGCTACCTCGATTAGCCCAGGCTTGATATAAGTCTGGTTTAATGGCTAAGGCTCGATCGAAAGATGCGATAGCATTTTCTGGCTCTTTCATCCGAATTTGGACTAATCCTAGGTTATACCAGGCTTGGTAATAGTCTGGCTTTAAGGCTGTGGCTTGTTGGAAACTGGTGATGGCTTCGGGAATTCTGTCTAATTGACAGAGGATACTACCGCGATTTTTCCAAATTTCTGGATTGTCTGGATGGAATTGAATGGCTTTATCAAAACAAGTAAGTGCTGCATCGGGACGTGCTAAGTCTATTAAAATCGTACCTTGGAGATACCAAGCTTCGCCATAATCGGGTTTATATTTGGTGGCTTCCTGACAACTGGCGATGGCTGCTTCTAATCTACCTAACTCAAATAATAAATTACCGCGATGATACCAAGCTGGAGCATAATCTAATTTAAACCTAGTTACTTGTTCAAAACCAGCAATGGCTTCTTCCCATCGAGCCAAATTCATTAATGCCATCGCCTGAATATACCAAGCATCGACGTAATTGGGCTGGTATTTAGTGGCATTCTCACAACTGGCAATCGCTTCTGGATACCGTCCCAAATTATATAAGGCACTGCCGCGATTGCCCCAAGCCGGAGGATAGTCCGATTTTAATTGTAAAGTGCGATCGTAAGAAGCGATCGCATCTTCCATATATCCGATATTAAATAAAGCGTTGCCCCGATTAAACCAAGCATCGTGGTAATCTGGTTTAATCGAGATCGCGCGATCGCAACTTAAAAACCCATCCTCATAACGCCCCAGGTGAAACAGGACTAGCCCCTGATTATTCCAAGCTTCCGGATAATCAGGCTTAATCTCGGTAGCTCTGGTGTAACTAGTCAAGGCTTCTTCAAGTTGTCCTAATTTATACAAAGCATTACCGCGATGGAACCAAGCTTCGCTATCATCACAGTGAAATGAGATAGCGCGATCGCAACTAGCTAGCGCTTCCGAGTAATTGCCTAACTTAAACAACACCCAGCCCAGATTTTTCCAGACATCAGGAGCGTCTGGCTTCAGGGCTAAAGCTTGACGGAAAGAAGCAACGGCATCTGTATCTTGCCCCAAACTCATCAAAGCCAAACCTTGAATATACCAAGCTTCCGGATAATCATTGTGACAAGCAATAGCCCTTTGACAACTAACCAAAGTTTCCGACAAACGTCCTAAATTATATAAAGTACTGGCGCGATTGCCCCAAGCCGGATAGAAATCGCGATCCAACTCCAGTGTACGATCGAAAGACGCGATCGCATCCTGATGTCGTCCCAATTTAAACAGGGTATTGCCCCGATTAAACCAAATATCGCTTCGATCCGGCTGTAACTGAAAAGCTTTATCGTAATTAGAGAGAGCCTCCTGATAATGCCCCAGACGAAACAAAGCATTGCCCCAATTAAACCAAGCGTCCGGATCTTCAGGGTCTAATTGGGTAGCCCGATCGAAAGCTGCGATCGCAGGATCTAATTCTCCTAACCTCAAGTATTCTACTCCCTGCTTTACCCATTCGCTGGCTAAGTAAGTATTGATATCTGATGTTTGTGGTAAATTCATATTATTTCTTCTTCCATAACCAACAACTAATCACCAATAACTAATAACCAACAACCAACTAGTAACAGAATAACTGCGATAGCTTGCGCTGCTGCAAAGCAGTTCGCGCCCAATCCCCTAGCGGATGCTGCTACAGTAGTATTGAGGGCACGATTGCTTTTAGTTTGTTCAATTTCGCTGAGACTACCAATTGTTCTAATCAGATTTTCCAGCAAAGTCAAGCCAGGGCGGAATCTCCGACAATCCGTTTCCACTTGTTGTAGATATTTTTCCATAGCCAAATCGCTAAAACTAGTAAAAAGGTTCAAATAGCTACTGGCATCTCGTTCAATTTTCTGCAACCTAACCTTATAGTTATCTAAATTTAATTTAATGAGCGAAGCTAGAGATTCTAATTCGTTTAAATGGACGGCATAATCTGACAAAGTAGGGAAAGATTGAGTTAAGGTAACTTCCAAGTCTTTCAAATTTAGTTCTTGGGATTGAATTTGCCCTGATAAATCCCGCACTCTATCCACCAAATCCCTAATTTCACCAGACTGACGTTTTAATTTATTGTTTAATTTACGACTTTGCCAATATGCCCAGATAATTTTATGACGGTAGCAGAATAAGCGAGTTAGATCTAAATATAGATCTTCAACCTTTTGCCTAATTTCCGCAATATTCCTCCCGGCGGGAAAGAGACAAAAGACAATATGATAATTTTCTTGACTAAATGTTTCCCAATCTCGCTCCCAATTTGTCGGAGAGTGCCAATATTCAAATAATCTTGCTCCTAACAATCTTCCCTGCTCTTTAAATTCCGGTTGCCATAAGTAATTTATCGTCAATTTTTCGTAACATTCTTTAGCTAGTTGTTTGGGATCTTGATTGCTATCGGCAATCTGGACAGACACTAGCCATGTTTGTCCGATTGTCCCTTGTTTGCTGGGGTCTATTTCTGTATATTTATCATTGCCATTAAGTTTATGAATAATAGTTTGTTTGAGATTAACTAAATTATCAATAGCTTGATTGCCATCATTTCGCTTTTGCCTATCCGCATCTTTATATTCACCGGAACAAGCAATTTGGAGAGAATATGTGTCGCCAAATTGCAAGGCGTAGTAATAACCATCTAGGGGAGATTCAAAAGGTTTTGCCAGTAAGGGAACATAATCAGCTTCGGGATTTTCTAATTCGGCTAATTGGGCTAATTGTTGTTCGTCAATATTCCGATCTATTTTTTGCCAGAATTGTTGGCGATTGTCATAAATTGCGGCTGAATCTTGAAATTTATCTCTAATATCATAGAGAAATAAATCAATGGTTGGGTAGATGAGTTGAATTGGTTTTGTCATCAGAGGAAGGGAATGGAAAGTAAGGAGTAGGGAATTGGTATGGGGAATGGGGGGATGGGGGCATGGGGCAATTATAGATGAGTGGTTATGAGTTAAAACTGATGAAATCTAACCTCTAAACCCTAAACTCTAGCCCCTAGTCCCTGGTCCCTAGCCCCTTTTACCCTAAACCTAATTCCCGCTTGAGGAGACTAATCGACTTGCTACCAATATAAGTCTCGCTACAGAATATTTTCGGGGTACGGATTAAGTCATCTCTAGCATCGCTAATTGCCTGTTTCACAGTAGGATAACTGGCTTGATCGCTAATAATAGTTTTCGCAGTCCGGATTAAAGCATTAAGTTTATACTTATCGTGAACCTGGGCTGTCATCACCAGCAAGTCATCCCCGCGCAAACTGTGGATAAGTACCTCGGCGATACTCAGGATACCTAAACTGAGACTGACGCAACCCAAACTGCTACCTTTAGGTAAACTTTTGATCAGATCGATTTCCGGGACATAATCGTGGATATCCACAGGAATCACGCGCACAGCCTTGGGCGCGGCGATTTCTTCGGCGTGCTTAATAAAATAGCGATTAGTTACCACTGTACCAGAATTGGTTCTGTCGAGGGTTTGGGCAAGTTCTTCCATCGGGACCAACTGTACAGGAATACCCAAAGCCGATTCTAACTCCTGCGCCATCAACTCTCCAGCACCCATATCTCGCGACTCAACCGTAACCAATACCCTAGCACTACAGCGCAGCCGCCAGTCGATTTCCGCCAGAAATAATTCCCTGGCTTGAGAAAGGGAACAACCCTGCCCCAAAAGTTTATCCAGACTATCTTTTACCACTTTCGACGCTTCCGGATCCTTCGTAGAAGAGTCAATATTCCCTTCATTCCCCTGATGTTTAACATAGATACCAGATCCTGCCATCGATTCTACCAGTCCAGTATCTTCTAACTGACGGTATACTTTACTGATTGTATTGCGATGCAAACCCGTTTCCATCGCCAGTTGACGGGTACTGGGCAACTTATGTCCGGGGGGATACTGCCGAGATGCGATCGCAAACTGTATTTGGTCAAATAGTTGTTTTGATGCTGGTATTTCGCTATCATTTTGAATCCGATATTGAACCATCTCTATCTCCTGATTAATTCAAACTCATTCCTCAAAACTCAAAAATTTAATTCTTTTATTTCTTAATGCTTTACTTTCTTGCTCCATCTCCAATTTTTCCTTACCTTTTACCCCTTACCTTTTAATTCTTACCTCCAACCCCTCACCTCTTACCGCTTGCCGCTCACCTCTTACCTCTCACCTCTTCTATTAATATGGAATTATAACTTGAAACCAACGCGATAAAATGTTTTATGATTACAGATAAAAGAGCGAGGCGAAAGGATGACAGATAGAGAAATTAAGACTGATTGGGTCAAAATTATCAATGGCACCCTGGAAATAGCCGCTTACATAGCCATGCCTGTAGGTGATGACGCTTATCCAGGAGTAGTGGTATGTCAGGAAATTTTTGGTGTCAACGATCACATCAGGGATGTGACGAGAAGAATTGCCAGAGAGGGCTACATAGCCATTGCCCCAGCTCTTTATCAGCGCCAAGCCCCTGGCTTTGAAACCGGATACACTCAGGAAGATATTAAAATTGGCAGACAATATAAAGAAAAAACTAAAGCATCAGAAATTCTTGGCGATATTCAGGCAACAATTAATTATCTGAATACCCAAACTCCAATCAAACCAGGTGCTATTGGTTGTATCGGCTTTTGTTTTGGCGGTCATGTCGCCTATCTAGCTGCTACCATACCTAATATTAAAGCTACTGCTTCCTTCTATGGTGCAGGAATTACGACGATGACTCCAGGTGGCGGCTTACCTACAATTAATCGTACCAAAGATATTAAAGGTACAATATACGCTTTCTTTGGTATGGAAGATAATAGTATCCCCCTCACCCAAGTAGACGAAATTGAAGCAGAATTAAGGAAATACCAAATTAAGCATCAAGTATTTCGTTATCAAGGGGCAGATCACGGCTTCTACTGCGATCGACGTAGCAGTTATAATGAAGCAGCAGCCAAAGATGCTTGGGCAAAAGTTCAAGATTTATTTAAACAGGAACTGGTGTAAGTTAGTTATGGGTTATAGGTTTATGGGTTACTGGTTATGGGTTTATGAGTTACTGGTTATGGGTTTATGATTAGGGGTTGTTGGTAGTTACCCATTTCCCTCATCGAGATCCACTATGCCATGCCCCAATTCCTATTTTGACTTTTGACTGCGGTTATAGATTACCAAAAAAAATAACCAAAAACAACCAACAACTCACTTAAGCCCCTTAGCCATCGCCAGGACAACCCAAGCCATAAGTAACAAAAAATAACCAGAAAAAAACAACCAACAACAAAGAACAAAAACCATAAAATTATGAAAGCGAAAAAAACGCCATCTCCAACCAGCCAACCATCCTTTTCCATGGATGATTTTGTCAAAGCATTAGAATCACAAGAATATGGATTTAAAAAAGGACAAGTAGTACAAGGAAAAGTATATAACTACGAAACCGATGGCGCTTATGTAGACATTGGCGGAAAATCGCTAGCATATATTCCCGGTAACGAAGTATCAGCTAACCAATCAGCAGATTGGGAAGAAGTAATGCCATTAAACCAAGAAATGGACTTCCTGATTATTCGGGAACAAGATGGAGATGGACAAGTAACCGTATCGCGCCGTCAATTAGAAATAAAGAAACTTTGGGATGAAGCAGCCCAACTTCAGGAAAGCGGAAAATCCTTCCAAGTGCGAGTATCTGGAGTAAACAAAGGAGGAGTCACAGTAGATTATCGAGGATTGCGAGGATTTATACCGCGATCGCACTTGCGGGAAAGAGAAAAGCTAGAATCCTTAATCGGACAGGTATTAACCGTGACTATAATCGAAGGAGACCGCGATCGCAACAAACTAGTCGTATCCCAACGAGAAGCCAGTCGCGCCGAAAGTTTCAGTCAATTGGAATTAGGGCAATTAGTCGAAGGAAAAGTAGCCAGTATCAAACCCTTTGGCGTATTCGTCGATTTAGAAGGCATCACTGGCTTACTCCATATCAAACAAGTCAGTCAAAGTATGGTGCCATCTTTAACAAACGTATTTCAAATTGGCAACATTATTAAAGCAATGGTGATTAATTTAGAACAAGGGCAAGGACGAGTTTCCTTATCGACCAGAGTCTTAGAAAATTATCCTGGGGAAATGTTGGAAAAAATGTCCGAGGTAATGGATAGTGCCGATGCCAGGGCAGAAAGGGCAAGGAAAAAATTATTGCAGGAATAGTTTGGGGCGATTGAGCCAATAGAGCCAGTATAGTAGGGAACTAGGGACTAAGCTGCGGCGCATCTAAATTGGATAGTAAATTTGTCGCAAGGGGTGTGGGGTGTAGGGAGATACAAATTAAATGCGTACCAGCTTATTAGCTCGGGGAGAAAGCTGTAAAATGAAGGGATTGAGGAATTGAGAATGTCGGGGCCTCCTTAGCGGTTGCTATAAATACCGCCAGAGCCAAAAATCACTGGCGGTTTGCGGAGGGGATGTTTAGGTGGTTTTCAATGAAATAAAAGAGGAAAAATCATATCCATGTTCAAAAAGCTATTAGCCAAAGTTGGTATTGGGGCAGCAACCGTTGATACACGATTAAATAATGACTCCTTCTTTCCCGGAGAAATAATTGATGGAGAAGTCTACATTACCGGAGGAGATGTCGAGCAAGAAATTAAGGACATATATCTATATATTGCTACCGAATACAAGCGAGAAGTTGATGACACCACAGTGACAGAAACCTGTGAATTAGTCAAATATTCCCTCTGCGATACCTTCACCATCGCCGCCAAAGAAACACAAATTATTAGTTTTGCCATCCCACTCCCCTATCAAACCCCACTCACCATCAAAAACCAACCAGTTTATTTACGCACAGGGTTAGATGTTTCTCTAGCTGTAGATCCCAAAGATATCGATTATATTAATGTCTACCCCCATCCGTTAATCCAGCTAGTCATCGATGCCATCCAAAACTTAGGTTTTCATCTTCATGAAGTAACTTGCGATTACCATCCCCATTTAGGAGGTAATTATCCCTTTGTCCAAGAGTTTGAGTTTCGCCCTACAGGTAAATATCAAGGACATTTAGATGAATTAGAAGTCATCTTTTCCCTCAATCCAGATGAATTAAACGTCATCATGGAAATCGACAAACGGGGACGAGGTTTGGGCGGTTTCCTTGCCGAAGCTTTCGATATGGATGAAAAAATAATTCGTTTTCAAGTTACACCAGATTACTTAGATTATCCTGAGAATTTGGAGGCAAATATTGATGAGATAATCGCCAGTCATATCTAATCTAACTTATTTTCAATAAACTGGGTTAAAGATTAAGAGAGATAAAAAACATCATTATTCTGAGATTAGCCCCAACTGTCTTACTCAAACATTACAGTTAATTAACCCATTTATTATGCAAGTTCATCTCAACTCATCCAATTAATTACAGAGGAAAACATGGCTATTTTATATGAAGATTGGTACGTGGTGTGCGACGATGAGGCTATTACCATTCACTGGTACTACTTTCCCATGGGTAGTAAAAGAATTCCTTACCACACCATTCGTAACGTTACAGAACAAAATATAAACTTCTTTTCCGGTGCAGGGCGTATTTGGGGCATGGGTTTAACTCCAGAATGGTTCCCATTAGATCCAAACCGTCCTTGGAAAACTAAATGTATTATTATTGATGAAGGAATTTGGGTCAAATCAGTAATTACCCCAGAAAATCACGAAAATGTTCTGCAAATTTTGCGAGAAAAGACATCGCGATAGCCAATGGGGTGTCGGGCAAAAAGTTTGATTTTTGCTTAAATAGCCTTACCTCTCACCTCATATAGGATCGACCGGACTACTCAAACTCAAGCAATCGCGCTATCATAAAAGTAAGGAAGCTTCTCCTCTAACAATCGAACTAATGAGGGGGATGAAAACATGGCAATTTTAAATTTAGATACCCGTGGCAAGATATCTCAGGAGAGGAAAGTACCCCTTACCCGTAAAGAATTAGCAATTTGGCGCTTGGGATGTGCTTATGGATTTTCCCACGAGGATCTTGCTAAACTAATCCTAGAATTGAGAAAACGTTATAGCGCTACGCATTAAGGTTAGGACATATTCTCAAGCTACGTTATTCTTAATTCAGGATTCAGGTTGAAACAACGTCCTAACGTGTGTTGGTAGCGCCATACATGTATGTAATATGTAGTGCGAGCATCTTGCTCCCTAGGGCTTTTCTAGGGCTTTTGGGTAAATCTTCTCTCCCTAGGGCTTTTGAGTAAATCTTCTCTCCCTAGGGCTTTTGAGTAAATCTTCTCTCCCTAGAGGTTTTGAGTAAATCTTCTCTCCCTAGGGCTGTTGCGTAAGTCCCATCTCAAATATAGCAGTTCCCGCTATAATGAGGTACACTTAATTAATCCTCAAAATTGAAGCAATTGGTTTGTTAATTTCTACTACTGTACCTGATAAGATCGAAAACCGCTGTAAAATTAGATGATATGAAATTCAAAAAACAATTACCCAAGTTAGAAAAACCTAACGGAATCTATTTTATCACTTTTGTCACTTGGGAAAGGCTAGAACTTACACCAGAAGCTCGACAAGTTGTTTTAGATGCTTGTAGGTTTGTCGATCGAAAAAGATATCATCTTTTTGCAGTAGTTATTATGACAGATCATGTACATTTGTTAATTCAAACTTGGAGAAAAACGCTAACAAGTGGAAATTATTTGGAAACCGATAGGAATTATTTGGAAACCGATAGGAATTATTTGGAAACCGATAGCGAGCAAGATGCTCGCACTCCTGAATTTTGGTCTTTGGGTAGCATTATGCACAGTATCAAGAGTTATAGTAGTAAACAAATCCCCAAGGTGATGAAACATACAGCGGTTCCCGCTCTTATGAG
>DOIX01000056.1 GCA_003511885.1 Cyanobacteria bacterium UBA11153 | reverse complement strand
TTTAGATGCGCCGCAGCTTAGTGAAGGAGTGACTATTGATGGAAACGTTTTTGTTCTCCTCGATATCTGATTAATTCGGCAACAATAGCTAGGGAAGCCGAGCCTAAAATTAGCATAACACTGAGGGCATTTATGTCTGGTCTTACGCCCATACGGATGCGGCTGAAGATTTCCATAGGTAGGGTATTGGAGCCTGTGCCTGATGTAAAACTAGCGATGAGAAAATCATCCATACTGAGGACAAATGAGATTAAACAACCAGCTATAATTGCTGGCATTAATTCTGGCAATAATACTTTAACAAAAGCTTGGAAAGGTGTTGCACCTAAATCTAGTGCGGCTTCTTCTAAGTGGGGATTGAGGCTAGAAATTCGGGAAGAGACAACGAAGGCAATATAAGAGAGACAAAATACGACATGTGCGGCGATAATTGTCCAGAGACTTAAGGATGTGCCAATGACGGCAAGGAAGACGAGGGTAGCAACTGCGATCGCAATATCGGGAATAATTAGTGGTAAGTAGGAAATTCCTCGATATATTGTCTTGCCAGGAAACTGGTAACGGGCTAACCCTACTGCCATTAAAGTGCCGATGACAGCAGAAATTGCTACTGCGACTATGGCTACGGTGAGACTATTTTGTAAAGCTTGGAGGATGCGGGAATCTTGGAATAATCTGGTATACCACTTCCAGGTAAATCCCTGCCACTCTGTACTATAAGCCGACTGATTTACACTATAAAATGTTAGGACTAGGATGGGCAGGTACATGTAAAAGAACATTAAGGCGGAGAAAATGCCCTGCCATGAGAATGGGATTTTGAGTTTAAAATTTAACATCTCATCAATCTCTAAACTGATAAAATTTTAATGCAAAAATCATTACTTTGCCTCATAGAGTCTTAATGCCTCTCGTAACCCTTCTGGCATGGGTGTTGGTACTGTTTTTTCTCCCTCTCTTCCCATGGAAGCTGTTTGTTGTTCCCCTTTAGCAACTAATTCCTCGCCTTCCTCTGTAATCCGCCAGTATTCAAATAGCATTGTAACGCGATTTTGACTGAGTGATTCTAGGCGCATTCGGATTGTTAATTTGTTAAAGGCATAAAGTTCATAAAAATATTCACAGGAGACTTTAACTGTCACTAAAGCTAATCCTTCAGATAATTCTTTGATTATTTCAGGAACATAATCTCGCAAAAACATTTCGCGACATTTTCCTTGCCAAAGTATGTAGTTAGCGAAGTAGACATTACCTACTAAATTTGTTTCTTCAAAGCTGACAATATGGTGATATTCGTAGGCTTTCATTGATAGGAGTTGGGAATACAGCAGTTGACAACTGACAGCGGAAAATTGACAGTTACTCAGATTATATCTATTTTCTCAAATAGTACTACACATCTACCCCCCCCCAACCCCCCTTACTAAGGGGGGAACTGGAAGAGTATCTGGAGCAAGTATTTAGGAAATTGGTATTATTGGGTTATTAATTGTCTGCTCCTGGGCTAGAAATTTTCAGGTAATACAGGCAAGAAGCACATAAATTTTTTGATTAATTTTGATCGGATAAGTTGGTTGTTGTCAGTATGTTATTTTAAAGTGTAGATAATGGCCTGATGGGGTGACAATTATGGCGGAAAGCCTTAATCTTTATATTACATTATGTCATATATATATACTACATATTAGCTAGGGGCTAGGGGCCAGGGCAGCGCGGCAGAAGTTTCTCACCAGTTTCATTGATACGTCGATCGTATCGCGGTCAATCGACCGGACATGATATCACAACTGATGGGTTATTTCTGCCCACCTGCACTAGGGGCTGGGGAAAGACAAAAAAATTTCTTCCTAGTCTCCCTAGTCTCCCTAGTCTTCCCACTCCCCCCCTTAATAGTATGGAAAAACGAATTTTAGGACTGGATCCGGGACTGGCAATTTTAGGTTTTGGAGTTATTGATTGTCAAAAAACTGAAACAGAAATTCCTGCTCATCCCAGCGTGCCACCAATGTCTGAATCAATTGAGTTGATAGATTTTGGAGTCATCCAGACATCAGCGAAAACAGAGATGGGATTGCGACTTTCGACAATTTATGAAGATTTGCATACTATTGTTAAACAATATAAACCAGATGTAGTTGCGATCGAAAAACTATTTTTTTATCGGATGAGTAACACGATCGCGATCGCACAGGCACGGGGAGTGGTAATGTTAGTCTTGGCGCAGCATCAGATTCCGGTCATAGAATTTACACCCGCTCAAATTAAGCAAGCTTTGACGGGTTATGGTAATGCGGATAAGGATGAAGTGCAAGAAGCTGTAGCGGGTGAGTTGAATTTAGAAGATATTCCCAAACCTGATGATGCCGCCGATGCCTTGGCTGTGGCTTTGACAGCTTGGTTTGTGGAGGTTAGGGGTTAGGGCTAGGGCGTGTTTTATTCCCCTTATATTCTCCCTAACCCCCCTGATTAAGGGAAACTTAGGGGCTAATCAACAGTTATACAGCGGTTCCCGCTCTTAT
>DOIX01000324.1 GCA_003511885.1 Cyanobacteria bacterium UBA11153 | reverse complement strand
TCTGGGGCTTGGGCTGTCTTAGTCTCTGTCTTCGCTGCTTCTGTTGTTGCTTTAGCTGCCTTTTCCGAGCCTGGGGGTGTCTGTGCTGCTTCTGTTGTTGCTTTAGCTGCCTTTCCCGAGCCTGGTGCAGTTGCCTCTTGAGGCTGATTTGCTGGTTTTACCTGTGTTTGAGGTGTAGTCTCGCCCACTAAACCTTGTGAATCTGAGTTGATTTGGTTAGCGGCTGGATTCTCACCAAATGAGAAAGGGAAGCGCCAAGCTGTTGCTGCTCCTATTAGCGCTGCACCTATGATAATCAATCCCATCAATTTGTTCATCTGTACATCCTAGGAAAAATTTGGCGTTGGTTACTCTCAATCACAATACTAATATTTATCAGCGTTGCTCGGCTGAAATAATTTAGGAGTTCAATTTTACTACAGCCACCCCCAGATTGGTATTGACAGCTATAACGTCACGAACAGCGGACAATTATAGCAAGGGACTAGGGATTAGGGGCTATTGGATCGGGAATAAAGCCGTAAAATCAAGGGTTTGAGGAATTTATAATGTCTTAATTAACCGCCCTGGCGGTTTTCTGGCTACGATTCTGATAAAAATTTTTGCACTACCTGCCAACCTGTGAAGGAAACCCAGGCTAATCCCAGGAACAGAGCAATATTTGTCCCGACATGAACTCCACGTACCCAATGTCGATGCCCCCTAATTTGGGTGGCACTCCCGGCTGATACCAAAACTAATACTACTACAGACCAGCCCGCGATGAAATGTCCGGAATGCCCCAATTTACCATAATGACCGATTGTACCGACTATCCCAATACCTAGCAGTAGCAAAACGAGACCGACCATAATTGAGCCAATCGTGTAGTGGGAAAGTCTTAACCACTGCGGTTTGGGAGTTTGAGATTGGCGGGAGGAGAAGATTAAACTACCTGTAATCGCCAGTAATAAATAGGCAAATAGCGACAAGCCCATTGACCAAGCCGCTATTTTCCACAGCCAGAGAAAAGAAGGTAAGTCCATGGGGAGTGGGGAGAGGAGGGGGACAAGGGAGAGGAGGGGGACAAGGGAGAGGAGGGAGACAAGAGAGACATTTTTGCTTCCCTCACTTCCCCCTCTTCTCTCACTTCTCCCTATTCCCTAGCGAAGAGCAGCAAAGGCTAAAGTTTCTGGGGCTACGGGGTTTTTCTCTTCGATAGTTTCTATAGATTGTTTATTATCAAAAGATTCTATGACTGACTCGGTACTGGGCTGATTGTATTGCTCTACGCATAAGCGAGTACAAGGGATGGTATCTGAAAGAATTGAAGAAGCCATCATTCCGGAGTGAATTTCTAAAAGAGCGGCTGGCAGGGCTTCAAACACCAACCGCTGCCCTGGAAAAACAACTCGCTCAAAATACCAATTGGGGACATTGGTGATGCGGGCAATCTGAATCTGGCTGGTGGCATTGACGTAGCAGCAGAGAATGTAATCTTGGTTATGAGAAGGGAGGGGATCTAGAATTTGAGCCATAACTGCAAAAGTGCTAAATGAAGTGATTTTTTTATTACCTGATTTAGGTTAGCACTTGCGATCCCCAACTTGTTGTAAACTCTACTACCAACCCTTGTTGATATGGATCGTGCCCTTAGCCAAGAGGAGATCGAGTGGAAATGGGTGGTTGGTTTGGGTTATGTGTTTTTTGTGGCACGCAAATCAGTAGTTAGGGTATGGAGGCGATAAATCGCCTACTACGAACAGCATGGGCGGTATCCTTGTTATAAATGAGAAATCTTGATTAGACTTAATATAAAGACAAATTCCTTAACATAAAACTGACTATGGCTGAAAAAATACTCTACGTTCGCCTTCCCTGTAACCCAATCTTCCCGATTGGGGTTGTTTATTTGGCAGATTGCGTTCATAAGCTGTTTCCAGAAGTTGAACAATGGATTTTTGACTTGGGGACTATACCTCCTCTGGATTTTGCTAGTGCCCTTGATAGTTGTATCGACGAGTTTCAACCGACGCTGTTGGTATTTTCTTGGCGGGATATTCAAATTTATGCGCCAGTAGGGGGACGAGGGGGTAACCCGCTGCAAAATGCTTTTGAGTTTTACTATGCTCGGAATCCTTTGCTGAAGTTGCGCGGAGCATTGGGAGGATTGCGTTTGGCGGTATCTTACTATCATGAACTGTGGCGGAATGTGGGGTTGATTAAACGAGGGCTAAAACGTGCCCGTCGATACAATCGGGATGCCAGAACTATGGTAGGGGGTGGAGCTGTGAGTGTATTCTACGAGCAGTTGGAAAGTCAGCTACCTGTGGGGACAATTGTTTCGGTTGGGGAAGGTGAGACTTTGCTGGCAAAACTCCTGCGGGGCGAAAAGTTTGACGATGAAAGGTGTTATGTGGTTGGGGAGAGTAAACCGCGATCGCGGATGATTCATGAAAGCCCGACTCCCATTGAAAAAACTGCCTGTAATTACGACTACATCCAACAGATTTGGCCTAGTTTTGATTATTACTTACAAGAGGATGATTTTTACATCGGGGTGCAAACTAAACGGGGTTGTCCTCATAATTGCTGTTACTGTGTCTATACTGTGGTAGAAGGGAAGGAGGTACGGATTAATCCGGCGGATGAAGTTGTAGCGGAAATGCGCCAACTTTATGACAGGGGGATTCGCAATTTTTGGTTTACTGATGCTCAGTTTATCCCGGCACGAAAATTTATTAAAGATGCTGTTGAGTTATTGCAAAAAATCCTGGACTCTGGGATGAAAGATATTCATTGGGCTGCTTATATCCGTGCTGATAATCTCACTCCTGAATTATGTCAGCTTATGGCTAAAACAGGGATGAATTATTTTGAAATTGGGATTACTAGTGGTTCTCAGGAATTAGTCCGGAAGATGCGGATGGGCTATAATCTTAGGACGGTATTGCAAAACTGTCGCGATTTAAAGGAGGCTGGTTTTAATGATTTAGTATCTGTAAACTATTCTTTTAATGTGATTGACGAAACTTTTGACACGATTCGCCAAACTATTGCTTACCACCGAGAATTGGAGAGAATTTTTGGGGTGGATAAGGTTGAACCTGCTATCTTTTTTATTGGGTTACAACCTCATACGCATTTAGAAGAATATGCTTTTGAAAATAATATCCTATCGCGGGATTATAACCCGATGAGTCTCATGCCTTGGACAGCAAAAAAACTCCTGTGGAATCCGGAGCCTTTAGGCTCTTTTTTTGGTGAGGTTTGTCTGGAAGCTTGGCGGCAAAATCCCCATGATTTTGGGCGGGAAGTGATGAAGATTCTGGAAGAAAGATTGGGTTGTGCTGATTTAGAAGAGGCTTTGAGTGCGCCGATGGCAAGACAGGTGGAATCTCTGAAAAAATTGCTTCCTGTTTAGGAGGTTAATAAGCTGTGGGAGTATAAGGGATAGCGAGGGACTTTCTTGCTATTGGCTCGGGAAGAAAGCTGTAAAATCAAGGGGTTGAGGAATTGAGAATATCTTAACCGCCCTGGGGGTTGCTATATTGAATGATAGGTTAGTGGTTAGTGGTTAGTGGTTAGTGGGATGAAGTTTGGTGTTGAATGGGCAGTTGAATGACAAATTCTGCTCCTTTTCCTTCTTTGGAGGTGAAGTATATTTTTCCGCCATGTTGGTTGACAATAATTTGATGGCTAATGGAAAGCCCTAAGCCCGTGCCTTTACCAATATCTTTAGTGGTAAAAAATGGATCGAAGATCAGGTTTTGTACTGATTCGGAAATTCCTGTTCCGTTATCAGTAATGGAAATTGTCACAAATTGACTGTTTAGTTGCTTGGTACTAATGGAAATTCTGGGAATAAAATTAGATGTTTGCTCTGTTTCCATTTCCTCTTCTAGAGCATCAATACCATTAGTTAAGACATTCATAAATACCTGGTTAATTAAACCAGGAAAGCACTCGACCTTCGGCAATTCATCGTAGTTTTTAATAATTTGAATACGAGGGCGATTGCCTTGAGCTTTGAGGCGATGCTGTAAAATAATTAGCGTAGTATCAATACCTTGATGAATATCTACTGTCTTAATCTGAGCTTCATCAAGTCGGGCGAATTGTCGCAAGGATCTGACAAGTTCCCCGATGCGATCCGATCCTACCTTCATAGAATTTAAGAGTTTCTGTAAGTCAGATCTCATAAAATCTAAGTCAATATCTTCGATTTCTTGTTGGATTTCTCTGGTTGTTTGCGGCAATAATTTTTGATAAAGTTCTAATAAGCTGAATAGCTCTTCGATGTATTGATTAGCATAGGGAATGTTGCCAATAATGAAGCTAACTGGATTGTTAATTTCATGGGCAATTCCAGCTACCATACGTCCTAAGCTGGACATTTTTTCTATGTGGAATTTGAATTGAGCATTTTGGATTTTTTCTAAAGCTAGGGCAAGTTGTTCAGCTCTTTCTCTTTCCTTCGCTTCGGAAATTTGCAGTTGTTTTTTAAGGCGAATATTATGTAATTGATTCTCAATTCTTACTAAAACTTCTTCCACCTCAAATGGCTTAGTAATGTAGTCTGAGCCACCAACGCGAAAGGCTTTGACTTTATCGAAGGTATTGTCCAATGCGCTAATAAAGATTATGGGAATATCCCATGTATTGGGGTCGCTTTTGAGTTTTTCACAAATTGTATAGCCATTCATGTGGGGCAGATTGACATCTAATAAAATTAGATCTGGTGCAATTGCTGGCAATGTCTTTAATGCCATGACACCACTAATGGCGCTACTTACTTCATACCCCTGTTCGCTTAGTATATTAGTTAGCAAACGAAGGCTATCTAGTTGATCGTCAACGATGAGGATATTTCCTTTATTTAGTTCAGATTGACTGTTATTCACTTGTGGTTGGCTATTGGTGTAGTTAGGGACTAGGGGCAATCTTGCTAGGGGTTAGGGGAAGAAGGCAGTAGAATCAAGGGCTTGAGTAATTCACAAGCAATTGAGAGTGTCTTAACCGCCTTAGCGATTGCTATAGTTGGTTTTTGGTGGTTGGTTTTTGTTTTTTAGGGAATCTTTATTCGTTCCTGATTCTCAAACCAAGCTCTGTTATCAATTTATGGATACAACTCTCAATCTTTACGTTACAGAATCGATCGAAACTTAGATTGTTCATCCTGATTCACATTGGTACAATATTTCAGTATTCCCGATTTCTAATTTCCGATTCACCATGCCCATGTCGATCGAGTATTGTTTGAGTTAAATTAGAGATTTCGTCAAAGTGAAAGCCATTAACCCAGTTGGTGAGTGCGATTGCAAGTTGTGAATATTCTGGTGGAATTTGTTGAATTAGCTTTAAAGTGCGCTTGACATTGAGTTGATTGGCTGTCTGGTGAAGTTGTGCTACCCACTCCAGGGGCATTTGAGAAATTTCTAGGAGAAGGGATCCCTCTGTTGGTATTTCTTCTTTATCGGTTTGAAGGATCTCAAGTGATTGAGTTTTAATGATTTGGGGATCGTAGATATATTCTACTCCCAGATATTGAGCCATTTTGGCAAAGATGACAGACTCCTGAAAGGGTTTGCGCAAGTAGTCATTACAGCCATGGGCAAGAATTTGCGATCGCTCTTCTTCAAAGGCACTTGCTGTGAGAGCTATAATTATTATATCCTGTTGTGTGGCTTTAATTCTTTGGGTCGCTTCGTAGCCATTCATGACGGGCATTCGCATATCCATCCAAATGAGATGAGGTTGCCAATTCTCGGAAATGGTAACTGCTTCTTCTCCATTGACAGCTTCTTTGACTTGGAAGCCTACTGCTCTTAGTAATTTGCTTAAAACTTGCCGATTTTCCCATCTATCGTCAACAACTAGAATACGATATGTAGGTTGGTTAGGTGCGATATGAATAACTCTACTTGTTGGCTGGGTTGATTTAATTTCTGAGCTTTTAGCTATCTCTACTGGAATATCAAAGCGAAATATTGTCCCCTTACCAAAGGTGCTGCTAACGGTAATTTTTCCTCCCATCAGTTGGGCGAATTTTTGGCTAATCGCTAATCCTAAACCTGTACCTTCTTGAGAATGACGACCTGTTTCTGTTTGGACAAAAGTATCAAATAGTGTTTTTAATTCTTCTGGTTTAATCCCATATCCTGTATCTTCGACTTCAAAATTAATTAGTTCTTTATTGGAGTCAACTTCGGTGCTATTTCCTAGGAATACTCGCAGGGTTACTTTACCCTCTTCAGTAAATTTAATGGAATTACTTAGTAAGTTAATTAATATTTGCCGCAGTTTGCTTTCGTCTGCGAATACATATTTAGGAATATCCAAGTCACAATTAAATATAAGCTGTATTCCCTTAGCTTCTGCTCTGGATTGAAACATTTCTTCGATAATATTTAGCATTTCATAAATATCGAATATATTGGGAGTTAAGATTGTCCTACCTGCCTCAATTTTCGACATGTTTAGGACATCATTAATTAAAGAGAGTAAATGTTCGCCACTGCGACTAATAATACTCAAATTTTCTATTTGCTCTTCTTTGAGGGAGGAGTCGCGATTCATGATTTGGCTAAAGCCTAAAATCGCATTGAGGGGAGTTCGTAATTCGTGACTCATGTTTGCCAAAAATATACTTTTTGCCTTGTTAGCAGTCTCCGCCGCTTCTTTGGCAGCATCAGAGATTTCTTTAGCTGCTTTGGTTTGACGATAAGCCATAGATAAAGATAAAATAATGCCAAAAAGTAATAAACTTGTGAGAGTACCAACGGCTAAAACAATTGGGGGCAAATTATCGCGAGCAACAGTGAGATTGGATTTACTGGTAAAATATAAATTCCAAGTTTCTCCAGCTACGTCGATGACAATTTCTCGATAATATCGGGGATGAGAGGGAGTCTGATGATAAGAGAGATTGTCTGGTTTTCCATACATTAAATCCTTGCCGTTATAGATAACCAAGTCGAAGTTTTGTTTCACCGATTTTGGCAATCCTTCTTCCACTAAATCCAGAACTCGGAAAGGTGCATAAATAAACCCAAAAAAAGCTGCTTTTTTTTCTTCTATAGTATTAATTGGCATCCCGGGACGATAGATGGGTAGGTACATGAGAAATCCTGGTGTTTTATCTTTATCTTGAACTAAGATAATTCTTCCTGTAGCGGCTGGATTTCCAGTATCTCTTGCTCTCTCAACTCCTTTGCGGCGCACGGTTTCGTGTCCAACATCTAAACCAATTGCTTGTCTATTTTTCTGGATTGGTTCGGAATATTCTATGACAAAATAGTCAGGGCGTTTCCCTTGAGGATAAACTGTATAATTTTGATATATTTTTTCTATTTTATTGTTATTTTGTCTGACTTTTTTTTCGTATTCTTTCAGATTTTTCGGGATATAACGGATAAATCCTAGTCCATTAATACCAGGATAACGTTTTTCTAACTCCAGAGTTGTTACAAAAATTTGCCATTTGTTGTAGGGAACATTAAGATTTTCTGAGATCCAGAATCCTTTTCCTGCGTAAAATGTATTCAGATAGACTTGAATGCGGTTTTGGATGGATATGGTTGCTTCCTTAACTTGTTTATCCATCTGAGCTGTCGTTTCTCTTTCTATGTTTCGCTTTGTGTATTGCCAGGAGAAACCTGTTAGAATTAAGCCGAGGAGTAATACTGCTAAGGCAATGGGTGTTTGGTAAATACTGCGGATGGATTTGTGGAAGCTGGTTTTCTCTATAGAATGGTATGGTAAGGGTTGAGATTGATTCATAAAAGGAGAAATGCTAAAGATATTGCAGTGGATAGTTGACAGTTGATAGTTGACAGTTACTCAGATTAGACTCCTGTCCATTGTCAACTGTTATGTAGCGGTTGCTATAAGATACATTGTGAAGGCAGAAGCATCAAGGAGCAAAAATTAAATTTATTTGGAAAGTGTAAAATATCAAAGATGAAAGATAATATGTTATTTCACTTTCATCCAGCACCCTCGGTTAATTATTGTCTGTCAGTCTACCTATAAATACCATGCTACAAGGCTCGATTTTACAACAGTTAGAAACTAGGCATCGGGGCGGGAAAAGACCGCTTAATTTTGGGGTATATTACAAGCATACCCTGGTCGCTCTCTGTCATGCCCTGGAAGACTTTATCCTGGAATCAGCAGGCAACCCTCTGATGATTACCGCTTTCCAAAAAGGGAAGTGGTATCTCGAAGAAGCAAATCGTTATGGCGAAATTGCGAAAAAAGCTGCTCAAATAGTTATTTTAGCGACACCAGAGGGTGGTTTTGCCCACCATCCGACTAGTCAGTTAGCTAATGTGGCGCTAGTACCTTTGGCTCCATCCGATCCGGTGGCTCAAGAATGGCACTTGATTATTTTATCAGAGACATACACTGCTATGGTATTATGTCAAGAATTATCTGCTGCCGATTATGGGATTTCTGGCATTCCAGAAAATGACAGAGAGCGGAAATTTTACGGGTTTTGGACTTTTGAGGCGGAATTGGTGCGGGAGACGGTAAATTTAGCGATCGCGCACATTGGCAGTTACAATCAAGAGTTACAAGCTCTCTTAACTAAACAAGTCGAAGAAATTACGGCTAATTTTGGTACTAGGCAACGGGATAATATTGGATTGGTGGTATCTCTCGTGGTGGATTATTTGGAACGTTTTCATCAAGATTTACATCAAGTTGGGGAGGATACAATTAATATTTTACCCAGCCACGAGCAAGCTTTGGATAATAATCTGATATCTAATGAAATCCAGGCATTTTTACGGATGGCACAACTTATTGATAAAGCTGATGCGATTAATCCGATGGCAGCCGCAGAAGTCGCTTCATTATCGGAAGCAATGGGGCAGTTATTGGATTTACCTGTATGGCAAATTAAACGTTTACGTTTGGCTGGATTATTACATCGTTTAGCATCTTTTTCTGGGGTTGAGGAATTTATCGATCCTCTCAAGTCAAGGATTCAGGAAGAATTAGTGCAGCAGAAAGATGTAATACCCAAGGCATCAGTCTTGCGGGTGATGCCACAGTTACAAGCGATTGCCAATATTATAAATCACCAATCGGAATATTGGGATGGTACGGGAAAACCTGATGGCTTGGCTTATGATGCCATTCCTTTAGAATCGAGAATTCTAGGCTTAATTGCTACGTTTCAGTATCAAGTTTCTGCTAATAAGTCGGCTGAAAATTTTCTATTTAATGGACTAGTCTATTGTCAGGCAAGAGCTGGTAATATATTCGATCCTAAATTAGTTGAAGCTTTGGAATTATTAGTAATTGGTATGTCTCAGGGCATGATTTTACCTGCAAATCAACCTAAAATTGCCGCAGGTATGTGGTTATTGGATTCTCATGAGGAATAGGGAGTAGGGAATAGGGAATAGAAAAAAAGTCAAAACCAACAACAAATGACTAATGACTAATGACAATTTATGGAAATAGAAGAAATTCGTGTAGGTAAAATCAAAAATCTATCAGGAGTAGATTTAGACGATGAAAACCTGGCTGGCAGTAACTTAGAAAAAGTTAACCTGGCGGGTGCTAGTTTGGTAGGGACTAATTTATCTGGCGCTAATCTTAGTGGTGCCTGTCTTGATGGGGCAAAACTTATAGGTGCTTCTCTTAACTCTGCCGATTTACGGGCAAATTGTTTGGGGGCGAATTTGATGCAAGCGGATTTAACAGAGGCAGACTTGCGAGGTAGCAATCTGCGAGGTGCTAATTTAATAGGGGCAAAGCTAACTCAAGCTTCTTTGGTTGGAGCATTTTTGAGTGGCGCTAATCTGACAGAAGTTAATTTACAAGGGGTAGATTTCCGAGGTGCTGATTTGCGGGGTGCTAATCTAAATAAGGCTAATCTCCAAGGTGCTAATCTTGCTTTGGCTAACTTACAAGGGGCAAATTTAACTGAGGCAAATTTGGAGGAGGCGGATTTACGAGGGGCAAATTTAGCTGGTGCAATTCTGACAGGTGCAAATTTGCTTTGCGCTGAGTTGGATAAGGCTAATTTTAATGGTGTTAATTTGGTGGAAACATGTTTAGCGGGGACATGTTTAGCAGTTGATAGTTGACAGTTGATAGTTGACAGTTGACAGTTGACAGTTGATAGTTGACAGTTGACAGTTATTTAATGGAAATCAAACCGTTTATCAAACAAGGGTTAATGGGTAGTAGCTTATCGCTAGAAAAAAATACCCAGTAACATCATACCTGTTAAAATAGCACTCACAATCAGGATTGGTAATGGGCTTTCGCGCTTCTCATCGTCTTCAAAATCGCTAAAATCAATGGCAGGTTGAGTCTTTGGGGGGCGAGATACTCGGTTGGCAATTATCTGCCAATTGTCTGACTTGACGAGTCGAGATAAACCTCGCCAGACTTTTGCCTGAATTAATGCTTCCTCTCCTTTAATTTCGGTAACGATAACGAGAAAGCCACTTCTTCTGGGGAGAGCATAATTTTCCAGTAAGGCTGCTAATTCCTCTTGCCTTTGCTCTAAGTTTTTGCTAATTTGATCGTTTAATTCTTCATCATGAGGGAGATTTTGGCTTTGAGGTAAGGATGGAATTTTCATGGGCAAGGCTTTTATCTCTTCCAATAAAACATGAAAGCCATCT
The DNA here is from genome assembly GCA_003511885.1 of Cyanobacteria bacterium UBA11153. Lineage (GTDB taxonomy): Bacteria > Cyanobacteriota > Cyanobacteriia > Cyanobacteriales > Coleofasciculaceae > Limnofasciculus. The sequence goes on along the minus strand of DOIX01000324.1, from coordinate 3,897 downwards.
CTAGCGTCAAACTCGATAGTGCGATTAATTTCCTCGCACAGGGAATTCCAGTCTCGTAAAGCTATAATTGCGATCGCGCGTAATTGTCGCTCGTGATGCTGCGTGTCTGTTGTAACCCAGGCTACAGAATTACGGATATTGCGATCGCGAAAATCTTTTCTGTTAGATTGGATTCCTGTAATCAGGAGTAATAATCTCTTGTCGTATCTTCTTAAGACTAGGGATGGGGCTTCTACTTGGATTTTTTCTAAGACTGATTCATTTGTCAGAATATATGGCATTTCCGGTAACCAACGGTAGCCATTTTCTTGGGTAAATCCGCGACTTTGAATATAAATTTTCATTTTTTTACATTTAGTCTTTGGTTGGAATTATTGGGCTTTTTTTTTAACGCAAAGGGCGCAAAGGTTTCCGCAAAGGTGCGCAAAGGGTATATGGGTGTTTGGGGTGTAGGTTTGTTGATTAAGTTGGTTTGGGTTATGGGATTTTTTTATTAATCTACAATTAGGGCTTGCTGTATAAGTCTGAAACCTTGACTGCAATTATCTCTAATGGATAATTGACAGCAAATCTGAGTAATTATCAACTATCAACTATCAACTATCAACTGCTATAATAACCATTTCCGGAGATATTGAGGAGGTTTTCTCCTTGTAATATGGTAAACCCGTCTGTGGTTTTGCAGCCTTTAGTAAATTCGTAAATGGCTAGTTTGAGATAATTGTCTATACCCAACCAATTGCGGAGGAAGTTGAAAAATTTCCATTGACGGGTATCGAGATGGAGTTTTAATAAAAATCTTAATAAGTAGCGGAGGGGTTGTTCGCTATCTTTGGGGTTATATTGGGCATCATGGCTAGTTTTGCGAAAAATAAATAGGGGTTTGCCATTATTTATCTCAATTCGGGAAAAGACTACTGTACCAACTGTTTGCACTGGGGTGACTACTACAGCAACTTTGGTTAGTAAGTTTTGCGATCGCAGTAAATCTAATAGTTTACCATATCCTACCTCGATCTCCTGGAGTAGTTTGGCAGTGGATTGGGGATTTTCCATATATTTTTCGCAACGGACTGGTGCTAGGATAACTAGGCGTGGGGATTCTAAGTCGCAATAGACTCGTTGGAAAAGGTTGGTAATTTGTTGTTGTCGATTAGTATAATCGTGCCATTGTCCATTTTTTTCCATTAAGGCGGGGGTATCGATGGCAATAATCGCGGCAGTTGATTCTTTGAGAAAGTTTTCTACTCTTTCTTTGTCTTCGCGGGGACTTTTGGATTCGTGATATTCTCCGGGATAGTCTTGGAAGTGGAGTTGTAGGGATGGTTTTGCGCCTTTTCTGCCAATTTCAAAGATAAATGAGCGATAGGTTTCTGTGCTGGATATCCAGCCTTTGGTTTCAAAGTTATCGGGAAGGGTTTTTAATTCGGCTAATCTTTCTTGCAGTAATGCGGCACTTTCTAAGTCGGGGGTAAGTTGGAGGTTGGTTTTTCCTATATTACTTTCAAATTGTTCGTACATGGCGGTTAATAGGCTGGTTTTACCTACGCCACTTGGTCCTAACATGGTAATTTTAAGTTGGTGCATTGGCAAATGGGTAATGAAACAGTTTAAATCCGTAGCAGCTTACCATCAAATAATTGTCAACTGTCCACTGTCAACTGTCCACTGATTAGCATTTTCGGCTAATTCTAGCGAATGTAACCATTCTTGTCTAATTCGGGCGCGATCGCAATATTGCTGAAATTCTTTCTGCCAGATTTGACTGCGGTATCTTTCCAGGAAGATGCGCCATTCTATTTTAACTCCTTCTGCACGGAGGATCCGATCTACAAATTCTTCCACTATAGCAAATGCGGCTTGACTGGGTTCGCACAGTAAGTCTTCTAAGGCGGTTTCACAGTTGTAAAGTGTTTCGGCGTGGAGGGTTTGGAGATTATCGGCAATTTCTCGAGCTGATGGAGATTTGGATAGGGTAAGGTTGGTTTCGTCGGGAGTGAGTCTGTCTAAGTGTCGGCGGATGCGGTGTTGGATTAAGCCGCGATAGGATAGGTCAAATTCGGAAAGGATTTGGAAGCCTAATTTTAGTTTAGGGGCATCTTCGGGAAGTAGGGAAGCGATCGCGTTAATTAATTCGGAGCCTCTGGTTTTGCTTAAGCTGTCTAAGTTTCCATCTTTTATTAAAATATCGGCTATTTGGGATTTTACTTGTTGGATGCTTTGTTTTAATCCTTTATCTAAGGCAAGGAAGTGTTGGGAGAGATGGGCGCGGATTTCGTTTAGGTATTGATAGTAGGCATTGGGATAGCCGCCAGTGCGATCGCGTCTGGTTTCAATTTCTTCTATACTGGGTATTCCGGTATCTTGGCGGCAAGTTTCAATGGCGGCGGCGACTTGTGCTTTAAATTCTCCATCTTCTCTATCTCTGTCTGCCTTTAAATTTCTCAGTAATTCCTCTAAACTGCTAGTGAGATTATCCCAGAGGATATCGAATAGTTGGAGGAAGAGAGGAAACCAGTTATCCTTATCGCCTAGAGAATTTAAGGCTTTACGGGCTTTATCTAATTCTATCTGTATGGAATTTTCCATTTGACAGAGACTTTCTTGACAAGAAGAGGTATATTCTCGATCTAGAGTAGCGATGTTAGCTGCTAAATAATCAAGAACTCGATCTAAAATTTCACCAGCAGCATCAGAATCCGCACAATTTGCGATCGCGCTTTCTACCACATTAATATGTTTCTCCTTAATACTACCCAAAAGATCCTGACAATTCTGGAAATTATCGCCATTTTTAGAATTAGCGGCAGTGCGATTGAGAATCAGGAAACACCATTTATCAATCGGTAACTCCACCAAAGCACTCCGCGCCGTATCATAAAGACGCACATCAACATCCGCCCAATAATCTCCCGATGATTTCGGCATCCGGATTAATAACACCGCATCCACATCTTCCCCCAAAGTTTTCACCAATCTTGCCTCATCCCCCAAACCCGTATCGCCCAATCCCGGCATATCCACCAAAGCAATTTGCCCCACATCTGAATTAGGGAAATTACAGATAATTTTCACCTCCTTCACTGCCAAGTAATTAAAAAATACCCTTTCCCCATCCCTAGTATCCTGAGCCACATATTCCCGAATTTCCTCTCTAGTAATCCGTCGCGGCGAAGCTTCTTCCAAAAGATAGCGATACCTTTCCCAATTAAGATGATACCTACCCAAATGTTCGTACATTGCCCCAGGTTGAGCATATCCCGGTAAATTATGGGGCAGAGGAGGCAAAGAATTTCGTCCAAATTCCCCCAAAGTAATCGGTTTTGCCCCCAACTCCAACTTATCGTAATAAGGATAAATTACCTCATCAAGAAAAGACACTTCTGTATGAAACCAAACCTCGCCATAAGTTTCCACACCTGGACAATGATAAATAGTACTGCGGACACCAGTACAATGTTGCCTATCCCCATCAGGAATTTCCCCAGAAGTCAACCCAGTCAAACTTTGCAACAAGCGACTTTTACCTTGTCTAGCACGTCCCACCACACCTATATTAATAGTATCGCGAGAGCATCGGGATTGTAGCTTCTTAACTTGTACCAATACCGAAGAAATTAATAGAAAAATAGAGGAGAAATCAATTTTATTAAGACGTACCAAGCTATTGGCATCCTCTACTTTCGTTAGTAATTGATTGCGATGGTTTTCTAGGCGATGTAGCGCAGCAGCTAGAGATATGAGATTAGCTTCGATTTTGGTAATTTTTTCTCCTAGAGGTTGGCGTTGCTGAATGATATTAGTAATTTGCTCTACCCTACTAGTATTGATATAAATCATCTCTTAATCCTCGTATTAATTTAGATATATAGCCGTTAATAAGCTGCTGCGCATTTA
>DOIX01000178.1 GCA_003511885.1 Cyanobacteria bacterium UBA11153 | reverse complement strand
ATTAATGACTTATACAGCAAGCCATAATCAATCCAAATGATCTTCATCAACTTCATCAAGGGCAGGTGGGGCATCATCTGGCATTCGTAATAATTCAACCATCTCTTGTACTGCTAATGGTGGTGGTGGTGTGAAACGGGAAACACTCCAAGTGACAATAAAATTAATTATCATACCTAGAGTACCGATGCCTTCAGGAGAAACGCCGAAAAACCAGGGCGGCATTTGGTAAAATTTGACTCCAACAATATAGAAGATAGTGAAGGATAAACCGACAATCATTCCGGCAATTGTGCCTTCGCGATTTGTCCGTTTATCAAAGATACCAAGGATGATAATGGGGAAAAAACTGGCTGCGGCTAAACCAAAGGCAAAGGCGACAACTTGGGCGACAAAACCGGGTGGATTGACACCGAAATATCCAGCAATTGCGATCGCAAATCCTACCATAACTCTCCCTACCATTACCCGGAGAGATTCGGAGGCGTTGGGGTTAATCATCCGGTAGTAGATGTCATGGGCGATGGCGCTGGAAATTACTAGCAGTAAGCCTGATGCTGTGGATAAGGCTGCGGCTAAACCTCCTACGGCGACTAAGGCGATTACCCATGGTGCTAATTTGGCTACTTCTGGGGTTGATAAAACGATGATATCTGGATCGATGGTTATTTCGCTGGTTGTTTTATCTGGGGTTAGTTCAATTTTGCCATCGCTGTCTTTGTCGGTAAAGGTTAATAATTTGGTATTTTCCCATTTCTTTGCCCAATCTAACTGATGGATTTCCTCAATGGTATGTCCGTGTAAAGTATTAATTAAGTTGTAGCGGGCGAAAGTGGATAAAGCGGGTGCAGTTGTATACAAAAGGGCGATAAATAGTAGTGCCCAACCTGCGGAAAAACGGGCGGAACGGACATCGGGAACGGTGTAAAATCTGACAATAACATGTGGAAGTCCCGCAGTACCTACCATCAGGGCGATGGCAATACATAAAACATCCAGCATTGATTTATTAACGAAGGGTTTCGTATATTCCTGGAAACCTAAATCTAGCTGAAGTTGATTTAGCTTAGGGACAATATCGCTAAAGGTAAAAGCTAGCTGGGGAATGGGATTGTGGGTGAGGAGGATGGAAATTGCGATCGCGGGAATTAAATAAGCGATAATTAAGACGATATATTGGGCAACTTGAGTCCAAGTAATTCCTTTCATCCCCCCCAAAACCGAGAAGAAACCGACAATAATCATCCCAATAATTACGCCAGTACTGATATCGACTTGGAGAAAGCGACTAAAGACAATGCCCACACCCCGCATTTGTCCTGCGACATAAGTCATGGAGATGAAAATAGCTGCAATAACTGCTACCACGCGAGCGACATTGGAATAATAGCGATCGCCCACAAAATCTGGTACTGTATATTTACCAAACTTTCGTAAATAGGGAGCTAAAAGTAGGGCAAGCAAGACATAACCACCAGTCCAACCCATTAAATAAATTGAACCATCATAACCTAAAAAAGAAATAAGTCCCGCCATAGAAATAAAGGAAGCGGCAGACATCCAATCAGCAGCCGTAGCCGCACCATTGGCAAGGGAAGGTACGCCTTGCCCAGCCACAAAAAATCCTTTACTATCTTTAACGCGAGAGTGCCAGCCGATGTACAAATACAAGATAAAAGAGAGGATGACTAGAAAAGTTGTCCAAACTTCGACTGACATTATTTACTTCTCCTATTGATACCATATTTGCGATCGAGTTTATCCATTTGGAAAGCATAGACAAAAATTAGCCCCACAAAGACAAAAATTGAGCCTTGCTGCGCCATCCAAAAGCCGAGAGGTAAACCTCCCAAATAGAAATGATTTAATGGTTCAACAAGGAGGATACTAAAGACAAGCGATACTAATGCCCAAACAATCAGGAGATTTCTGATTAAAGCTGTATTAGCACGCCAGTAAGCCTGACGCGGATCTTGATTCACGATCTTGATTTTTTTGATATTCAGAGGAATATTCTATTGAACAGCTATTTTGTCCAACTTACGCCAATTGCTTTACGTTTTGTAATGAAATCGCGATACCCTCAAAATTCATGCACTTTCTAACTTAAACTGGAAAATCGCACCCCACCCCACACCCAACACCCAACACCCTGCCCTAACGAAAAGACTTATTCAGCAAGCCCTATTTATGTCACTCCTACTTTTTACCCTCGAAAATATTACTGATTGTTTCCACTCCAGTTATTTCTCCAAATACTTTACCATTACTGGGTTCCTTGGGTATCTCGATTGGTATTTTTTGTGTCAGAATCGCATCAGATTTTAACTGAGGGGGTTGAGGTGTCTTTGCCACCTGTAAAGCCTTCATAAATTGAGCCAATCCATACTCCAGATGGGCACTAGCATCAACAGCTACCCAGCCATTAGGAGTCTGTTGTCTCCATTCAAAATGTAAATGAGGACCAGTAGAAAAACCAGTATTACCAACTCTTCCAATTACTGTTCCCTGATTAACCAAATCTCCTTGTTTAACAAAGACTTCCGAAAGATGAGCGTAAAGGCTTTCTTGAGTTCCTTCGTTATGGCGTATAATTATTGCTAAACCATAACCACCCAAATAATCAGCAGTTGCCACTTCACCAGAAACAGCCGCGATTACAGGTGTACCCTGGGGTGCGCCTAAATCTGTCCCAGCATGGAAACGATAGTCTCCGGAAATGGGATGGAGTCGCCAACCAAAAAGAGAAGTAATTGGGCTAGGAATTGTTAGGGGAAAGATGAAACTAGTTTGAGGGATATTGGGCTGTTCTACAGGTCGGCGGGTAAGATCGTAGTAATCTAGACCAATTGAACTAGTTTGAGGAGGGGGAATAGGGATACTAGTTGGAGAGACAAACTGACTTGGCACAGATGGCTGTCTGGAGAATAGATGATGCTGGTGTCGCTTGGTAGGAATGGAATTAGCAGCCACAGTTATAGGTGCTAATCTGGCAGGTTTAACTGTGGCAAGAGGTGGTGCTGGTAGTTTGACTCCTCTGGCTGGTTGAGATTGGCTGACTTGAGATGTTAATGATTGCTGTGGGCGATTACCAACTGCCAAGTTTATAGAAGAATTAAGGGGTTGATTTCTAGAGTTTCCTATCCTCTCATTTCGCCTATCTGCGATTTGATTGATACGACGATTAATAGCCCCATTTACAGAAGGATTATCTGTTGATTCATTAACCCGAAATCTGACTGGTTGATTGGGGCGATTTGCTACAGTTTCTTGGCGGGATTCCTGTGTCGGTTGAGAGCGACGACGGGCAACTCTTCCCCTTACCTCTTGAGAATTACTAGCGATACCTATTTCTTGACGGGGTGACTGACTGCCACAACTGCCACTGGCAAGTCGCCCGTTACGGGAAACTGTGACGCAGCCTGTTGTCCTTTCTGTCAATATTACAGCACTGGGTTTGGAGTAACGACCAGATGCACTAACTCTGTAATTTGTCCTGTCGGTATAGTTATGCTGGGAATTTACAGGTTTTTGAGCTGTTTCTTGACGCTGTGAGGGATTAATCGTAATTTTGGGCGGTTTCGATACGCTCGCTTGGGTGGGTACAGTTAAATCAGGAGGAGTCAGTCTGGGTTTTGTTACTCTGGCAATATTCCTTCTGGGGCGGGATGTTTCTGGTGGTGGGGAGATGGCATTTTCAGGTTGCCTCACTAAAGCATTTCCTGGTTTCTGAGTGGAAGCTGATGTCGCTGAATGACTAGTCGCTGAATTACTACGGGGAGGTAAGCTTTGGGGTTGGTTAGTGGAGGGTGAGTTTAATAAATTTGGTTTCAGGTGTGGTTTGGGCAGTTTGCCACGAGTTGATGCTGAAGGATTGGTGGGTTTGACTTTCGATATTCCAGAGTTTGATGGTGCCACTCCAACGGAGTCTGTAGATGAGTTGGTTTGGGCTGCAACTATACCGCTACTGATAACACTGATACTACCCAACCATCCTAGTCCTTGCATTAACCCAGGGTGTTGATAGAAGATGCCTAATAGACTGAACTTTGGCGAGGTTTCTTTAGTAATTTCTGATTCACTGCTCATCACTCAATCTCTGATATTGTTTAATTGGGAATTTTTACTGTCAACTGTCAATTGTTAATGGTTAATTGTCAACTATCAACTATCAACTGTCAACTGCGATAAAGTAAGTCCTGATAGAATAAGCGTAATTTTTCCAGACCTTCCTCCAGAGAGAATTGATATCCAGCTAATAGTCCGTATAATACAATAGCAGCTACGATCGCTAATGATGTTATTTTTGCACTTGGCTGGTCTTGACAAAAAGATTCTAAGCTAATCCCTGTTTCTGGAGGACAATTACACCAGTTAATCCCGACTCCTACTACGGCTTGGGTAATGTAACCCTGTTGTACGCGAGTTTCGGTAAGGATACCTCCTAGCTTTTTGTCTTTCAGGATTAAATCGTTAGGCCATTTGAGGAAGACGGGGATACCGTATTCTCTCAAAACTCTGGCTATTCCCCAAGCGCTACAGAAGGTTAGTTGAGAGCTATGGTTTGCCTGAAGCTTGAGGGTTAAAGCCAAGGATAAGTATAGCCCACCTATTTCAGATTGCCATTGTCTTCCCCATTGTCCTCTTCCTGCTGTTTGTTGGGCAGCAATGACTAGGGTTGGTGGGGTTGCGCCTTCTACCAGTATTTCCCACAGGGTTTGGTTAGTAGAGGGTAATGTTTCAAATAAATACAGGGGTATCTTTGGCAATTGGCTACTGTTTGGCAGTAGGATCTTTGGAGATACCTGGGCTGTAACTTCCTGGAGGGCGGTTTCAAACTGTGGTTGGGTAAATAGCACTGTGGATAGTTGATAGTTGACAGTTGATAGTTGATAGTTGATAGTTGATACCTGAGTTCGACGAAAGAGCAGAATCGGAAAGCCAGCAAACAAGAGCTTTGCAGCATTTTAAGATCAAATATTTTAGGTAAGAAATCGATATTACGATCCTAATTTTGGTAACTATTATGAAAAAAGTCAATGGAAAAAACCGTTGGCGTAGCCTGCGCGAAGCGCATACTCCTCTCCTCCGAATTCAGGTCACATAGTTAGAGCAGTAATAAAGTTATAAATAGAGGATTGAAGTCTTGCTGGGTAAAGAGTTTGATTCCCATCAAGTAACTGTCAATTTTCAACAGTCAACTGCTATATTGATGTTAATAGCTGGTAAAAATATAGTCATCTATGACAAGACACGGGAGGCGTGAAGCCCCTCCCCCTTCACTTTTACTTTGAGCGGATTAACCACGGGCTGAACTACGCAGCTCTCTATCCCATTGTTAAACACATTTGGGAGTGCTTTTCTCATAATATTATAAGACCCATTCACATCAGCATTAATTAACAAACCATCTGCGGTTTTGTACAAACCTCTCTGGATGCGTTTGCCAGTAAATTCTACGCTTTCAGCATCGCTATCGCCGTAAACAGGAATTGGATCTAAATTAAGAAAGTTAGAAACTGAAGTATAGGATTCTTCCTGTATTATCACTTTAATACCCACTAATTTAGCTTTGTATTCCAACATCTGAATTAAGCGAGTGTGGGGAATGCTGACGAAGTTTTGATTGTTCGGTTTACCTAAATTAATGCCGTTTTTCCACTGCCGATTTTTCCCAATTACTAATGTCCCAATCTGAGACAGGATCAAAATATCAATAATCAGCCTGCTGGTATGATGTAAGTAGTTATCTACTTTTTGATTGCGGCAGCGAGTGAGGCGCTGAATTCTTGATGAGGTTTTGAGATTGCCTTTCAATTTAGATTGTAATTGGGATTTGCGCTTGTTGTAGAACTGATTTATTGATTTAAGCGGTCGCCCGTTAATCAGTACAGGAATAAATCCTGGTTGATTTGATGTTAGCGCCACTAAGTTATTCAGTCCGAGATCGATACTGGCTACGGCTGGTGAGTTCTCTTGGTTGATGGTGGACTCCGGTTCATTATAAATTACCTCGATCATATAACAATCGCATTTTGGTACTACTCTTACTTGACAAATTTCTTCGGTATTGACAGTTGTTTTAATCGAAATATCTGTCCCAGAAAGTTTGATAATTCCTTTTTTTAATTGCTTCTTGCTAATTGCTTGAACTGTATAAACTAGGAGATTTCGCCCCTTGACTTTATCTTTGTACTTCGGTATTTTTGGGCGAGCAGTAAACTGGGTTGGTTCGTTTTTATAAGCTTTGAGCGCATCGAAAAAACCTTGCCAGTTTTTATCTAATACCATCAATATTTGTTGGCTGACTTTAGCAGGTAGTGCCTGATACGCTGGATGGGATTTCATTAAAGAAGCCATTTTCTTGTAAGTGAGATATCCCCAGCCGTAGAGAAAGTTTTGGCGAAGAACATAGTTAGCAGCGTTGTAGAGATTTTTGGATTTAAAAGCTAATTCATCAATCTCGGCAAAAGAGTCGTATGTAGATTTAATAATGTGTCTTTCTGCTAGTTGCACTCTCGACTTCCTTCCTCGTAAATAAAGACCGCCCTGAAAGCAGTTGTCCTGGCGTGCGAATCCTGCTCCTGAGGTAGGATATACTATTCGTGACTA
>DOIX01000230.1:11273-13802 GCA_003511885.1 Cyanobacteria bacterium UBA11153 | reverse complement strand
CACTTGACTTGAAAGAGAGCCAGGATCTCCCACCTCTCCTACTGTTAATTTAGTTTGAATCCCACTCGCTCCTACTGACATTTCCGAGACATCTTTCCCCTCTGAGTCCGACTCTGACTGCTTTTCTTGGGCGCATTCGGCACATTCCCGTTGAATCCCAATTTTTTTAGACTGTACTTCCGGCGTTGCGGTTTCGATCGCAGGAGACTGATGTTCTGCTGCTGCGGTGCGATTATTCTCCTCTTCTCTGGCTGCCATCGCCCGCATCACATTCTCTACTATCCCCGGTGCTGCTACTCTGGGGGCTTTTGGCACATCTTCATGACGATCCCGAAAGGTTTGGACTGTGAATGTACCCGGTTTCCCTATATGAATATCACCATAACACTTAACTGGTATCAAACCAATATTCAATAAGTACTTGGACGGAATTATTTACACATACTTATTGCGGGAGAATTAATGGCTATTTCTGAAGTGGAAGAAGGGGATATCTTTTACGGGTGTGTAACCATTGGTGATGCTTGGCGTTTTGGTCGGTTAGAAAAGACAAATAAGCTGATTTTACAGGATATTCCCCTCTATCGAATTCCTGATGATTTAGAGGATTTAATGAGAATTTTGGTGGGAATTTTGGCATGAGGTAATATAATTTATGGGGACGAGCGCTTACCAATCAATGGAGATGGTGCGTTCCCATAAAGATGTTTGGTTTCAGATGAGGGGTTGAATTAAGGAACGCACCCTACGGAAGAGAAGTGATCGCACTTAGTCGATTTTGGCAAGAGGTCTAATGTGGGTCGAAAAGCTGACCAAAGAGACAGATAGACTGAGGATTGACTGGGCAAGTTTCGTTGACAATTGGATTATTTTGAACATCAAGTTCAGTCAGGTTAGTCAAGGATGAAAGAGAACTGATATCGGAAATTTGGTTTTGGAAAAGACTGAGACGCTTCAGCTTGACTAGAGAGGCGAGAGGAGTGACATCATTAATGTAATTAAAAGTCAGATAGAGTTCGGTTAAATTAGTCAGATGAGTCAGAGGTCTTAAATCCGATATTTTATAAGTACCTCCTATAGTTAGTTTAGTTAGTTTAGCCAGAGGTTTGAGGAAATTAAGGTCAGAGATTAAGGTAGATCCTAAGTCAAGGTGAGTAAGATTAGTTAGAGAAGAAATTGGGGTAAAATCAACGTTATCATTGTCACTAAGGTAAAGGTAAGTGAGATTTTTCAGATTTGATAAAGGGCTTAAATCGGAAATATTATTAGTAGATAGGCTAAGATAGGTGAGGTTTACCAGAGATGACAGAGGTTTTAAGTCCTCAATTTGAGTAGCCCTCAAATTAAGGTAAGTTAAATGAGTCAGCTCCTCAATGTAGCTATAGCCAGACATTATGGTACAGCCATCGAGATCTAGGTAGGTAAGGTTTATCAGAGATGTGAGAGGCTTCAAATCGATTAGTTCTAGGCAATCAAGCGTGAGATGTCTCAGATTAGTTAAAGTTGAAAATGGTCTCAAATCCAGGATATTGACATCCTTTAAATCGAGTTCTGTAATATGAGAAAGATACTCGTTAGCCCGATCGCAGTTGTTAGTCCGAGCTTTCTTTAATAAAACCTCGATAGTGTATCTGGTATCTGGGGCAAGAGCCTGTCGATTTAAACACCAATCAGTAAAGCGGCTCAAGGTACTGGGTGGAGTCGGTTGTGCTGTGGAACTATTAAAGCTACATCCAGCGAGGAATATTCCTAAAGTTATCGCTTGGGCAATAGCAGTATAAGTTCTTTTAACTGTGTAATTTTTCATGATGGCTGCACCATCCTTTTGGCTCTATTGAGACATTAAGGAAAAAGGTTGCGGATAACCAATCTTTAAATTAGAGTGAGTTTACCTCCTGGGGGTTCAGCGATAGTTACTCCCAAGGTTTGCCTCTGTAGAACTTCAATTTGCGATCTGGACTGAGGGTACGCTCGTCGAAGGAAACAGTAAACACAGAATCATTATCACAACGGATCTCGATGGTGTTTCGAGCTGTGAAGCGGATCTTTTCAGGGGTAGGATCGGAATAACTTCTAAATATAACAGATTCTCTTGACAAGGGTAATTTAGAGTCTGAATTTCTCAGTAGTACCTTATAATCAAAGGATGTAGTAGCACCCCCATCGCTTACGACTATGAGGGCTGTATACTGACCATCCTTCGAGACAATTTGACTGATAACTTTCAATTGACTTTGATTGAAATTCCCTAAACCTGAGCAAGCGGTAAGAGAAATTACAGGAATCAAAGTAAGGAGCTTGGTAATAAGATGGCTAGGCATTGAGAGACTAAATTAGTATTGAGGATAAAGATAAGCCACAAAAGAAGAACTAGAACCACAACATTTTCTTTATGACCGCGATGAACAAGTAGCAATTTAATCAACGATAACCAACCCAAAAATCTTTAATTATACCGAGGCTTATGAAACTAAAGAAGCTTGGAGTAATCCTAAATTATAGGACTACGCATTAAGGTTAGGACATATT
>DOIX01000230.1:0-11086 GCA_003511885.1 Cyanobacteria bacterium UBA11153 | reverse complement strand
CTACGCATTAAGGTTAGGACATATTCTCAAGCTATGTTTTTCTTAATTCAGGCTTGAAGAAGTAAGAATGTCCTAACGTGTGTTGGTAGTGCTATATTTGCGAGAATAGCCATAACTCAATCAAGCTTGCGACAAAGAGGGTTTTCTCACAAATCAATTTAGGAGTGCTATCTGCAGGGTTGTGTCGCCAATCTAGCTGCATGGGTACGGGCAGCGTCATGGATGTTTTGAATAGCAACACCAGTTTTAACTGAACGCCATAGTTCAAACCCGATTTTGATAGCTTCTTGATCTAATGGGTCATCTAGTGCAGAGAAAAAATCTAACATGGTTTGAACTCTGTCCTCATATCCTGGTGGCACTGTACCTGCGAGTTTTTGTGCTATTCCAGCACCAGAGAGAAGATCCCATTCAGGAATATCAGATGCTAGACCAATATAACCGTAGTGAATGTTTGACCAAATATCAAAAGAGTAAAGCCTCTTATCCAATCTATCAAAAGACCACTTTCCATAGGAATTCATTATTTTAGCTTTGTGATCCCAAGGTCCTCCGGTTTTCACAAGTGTATACCATCGCCAATAGGCATCAATTATGTCAACTGGACCCTTAAAAGGAATTAAGTTGTCCAACTGCCAAAACCCCATTTTTTCTCGAATGTAAGCCACGTCAGCGCTAGCGACATTTTTAATCATCTCTTGATGGATGTAGGAAATAACTTTTAAGATGGGAGTATGTTGACAAGATCCAGTCTCCTTGATGGGCTGGGTGTGAACTCCACCCCCCTGCTGCACCACATGAGTCAACTCATGAGCCATCAACTCATTATTCCCCGGCGACTTCCCGTCCCCAAAATAAACATCACTTCCATATTCAATACTTACTCAGCTCCATCGACAGAATTCGTCAAATCCTCACTAATTACATCGAACGGCAAGAAAATACCACAGCTCAACTCTCAACTCCTCAACAACCCATATTTCCAGCTAGTCCCCCATCCGCCCTAGAACAACTCTGTAACCGTTTCAATTTATCAGCAGGCGATCGCGATATTCTCCTCTTGTGTATGGGTGTGGAAATAGACCGAACATTGGGACTATTATGTGGAGAAGCTCAAAGAAATTCAGACCTAAATTACCCCACCCTCGGTTTAGCCTTAGCCGCCTTACCCACCGCTTCTTGGAGCATTCTTTCCGCCCAAAATCCCCTCCAAAGGTGGGAATTAATTGAAATTGCCGACACGCAAACCCTCACCCAATCTCCGATTAAAATAGATAAACATATTCTCTGCTATATTCTCGGTGAACCTAGCATCGACTCTCAACTCACAGGCATTATTAAAGCGATGCCGCCATTACCTTCAATTCCTCTGCCCCCATCCCATCAAGAACTAGCAGATACAATAGTAGTAAATTGGTCTAATGGTCGGGCAAACTCTCTCTATCCTTTTGTGCAACTAGTCGGGGGAGAAATAACAGCAAAATCTGCGATCGCTACCTCGGCCTGTCAAACCCTAGGATGGAATATTCATCGGATGGATGCCCATCTTCTCCCGACTCATCCCCAGGAGCTAGCTGGGATAATGGAGCGCTGTTTACGGGAATCTATCTTAACTAATAGCATCCTCTTCTTAGAATGCGATGAAATTAACTTGGCAGATAGCATAAGAGCCGCGACAATTTCTCAATTTATTGAAGGACTAAACCTGCCATTAATCGTCAGTACTCAAGAACGAATCCCTGCTAGAGAGCGTTCCCAATTTAGTCTAGATGTTCGCAAATTAACCCACAGCGAACAACGTGCAATCTGGCAAGAGTCTCTCGGTTCGCTTGCGGTTAAACTTGGTGACTATATTGATGAATTAGTCGTGCAATTTAACCTCGGCACGATGGCAATTGTTACCGCCTCTTGGCAAATTCAAAATCAGTCAATAGATTTGATCGTAGAGATAGATAAAGACGATCCTATTCCCCAACAACAGCTCGGAGAATCGCCAGAGCAACCCTCGATTGAGGAGAACAAAGTTCCTCAAAAATCAGGAACAAGAAGAACAAAAAAAACTACTCCATCTCATAACTCAACCACTACCCCACCTAAAACTATTGCCAGAATTCAAAAACCACAATCCCCAATTCAAAGTAAATTGTGGGATATTTGCCGGGATATGGCACGTCAGAGCCTTGATGATTTAGCCCAAAGAATTGAACCAACTGCTAGTTGGGACGAATTAATTTTACCAGATAAAGAAAAAAATATTTTAGGAGAAATTGCCGCACAAGTCCGCCAAAGAGTTAAAGTCTATCATTCCTGGGGATTGGCAGGTAAAAGTCTGCGGGGATTAGGAATTAGTGCGCTATTTTCTGGTTCATCGGGGACAGGGAAAACCATGGCATCAGAAGTAATCGCACGGGAATTACGTTTGGATTTATATTAAATAGATTTAAGTTCAGTTGTTAGTAAATATATTGGAGAAACTGAAAAGAATTTGCGTCGAATCTTTGATGCAGCGGAAGCAGGTGGGGCAATTTTGCTTTTTGATGAGGCGGATGCTTTATTTGGAAAAAGGACTGAGGTAAAAGATAGCCACGATCGTCATGCTAATGTAGAAATTAATTATCTATTACAGAGGATGGAAGAGTATCAGGGTTTGGCGATTTTGACGACTAATATGAAGAATGCGCTGGATCGAGCCTTTATGCGCCGGATTAGGTTTCATATTCCTTTTCCCTTTCCGGATTATAAATCGAGGACAGATATTTGGCGGCATATTTTGCCGAAACAAACGCCGACACAAGATTTAGATTTTAGTAAGTTAGCTAAATTAAATATGGCGGGGGGAAATATCCGGAATATTGCGATGAATGGGGCGTTTTTGGCGGCTGATGCTGGGGAGCCTGTGATGATGAAGCATTTACTTCAGGCGACGAAAAGTGAGTCGGTGAAGTTGGATATTTTTTTGAACGATAATGAAACTAGTGGTTGGGTTTGAAGGTGAATGTTATACCAATTTCTGAAAATAGCCAGTAGGGTGCGTTATCGGAAAGGCAGGGCACCATCCAATGTCTAACAATCGTAACGGAGGTTTCAAAAGCGGATTTGGTTTGCTCTTTAGTTGGGTTACTGATGTGTAATATGAGACTGACTCCGATTAGCAGATGAATGAGCTTCTGTCAAGCCACCAACTTCTGATAAAACATATAATGGTCTGTCTTTGACTTCTTCATAAATACGCCCCACATATTCGCCCAAAATACCAATACTGACTAACTGTACCGCACCAAGGAAGAAAATCGCGATCGCAATTGTGGCAAATCCTGTCAAAGGGGATGAAGGGGCAAAAATTCGCCAGTACAAAACTAGCACGCCCATTAATACTGCGATTAACGCTGCTAATAAGCCTACATAAGTAGAGAATCGCAATGGTAATTTAGAAAAAGATACTAAACCATCTGCAGCTAAGGCTAGGGATTTCCGAAAAGTATACTTTACCTCACCTGCAAAACGCGGATCTCTCTCATAAGGAATTGAAGTCTGGCGAAAACCTACCCAAGAGCGCAATCCTCTAATATAGCGATTTCTTTCTGGCATAGCATTGAGGACATCAACTACTTGTCTATCCATTAAACAAAAGTCCCCTGTATCTACAGGCATATCAATATCTGCCAGATGTCGCAGAATCCGATAAAATAAATAAGCAGGAAGACGTTTAAACCAGCTTTCTTTACGTCGTTTAGTCCGTTGAGCGTAGACTACTTGATAACCTTCTTGCCAAGTTTCCAGGAGTGAGGGAATTAATTCTGGTGGATCTTGTAAATCTGCATCCATCACAATAATAGCTTGACCCCGCACAAAATTGAGACCTGCCGTTACCGCAATTTGATGACCGAAGTTTCGGGCAAAACTGAGGTATTGAACCCGTGAATCTGCCTGATGAAGATCCCGCAGTAACCATAAAGTGCGATCGCGACTGCCATCATTGACTAAAATTAATTCTACAGGTTCCCCCAATCTATCTATCATCGCGCTTAACCGCCGATAGAGTTCCGGGATATTTGTCTCTTCGTTATAGACTGGTATGACTATGGAATATTTTGGTAACACCTTTCCAGTATTTGGTAGTTTTGAGTTTTCCATTCAGGAATGGGTAATGGGTAATGGATAATGGGTAATTGTCAATTGGGCGAACATCTCTCCCTCCTCCCCATTTCAGCATCAGCTCTACCACTACCCATCAGTTTACCCTACCCAGTAACCCCATGCAAATATAATAGAGTATTGCACGAGTAAGGCGAAGAAAAACCCTAAAGTCGCATATCCCCAACGGGGATATTTTGATAGCAACAATCCCAATGCTAGTGACAATGACACAATACCATAAGCATAGCGATTGAGGGATAACAGAGAGCCAGTAGCCAAAATCACTCCCAAGGAAAAAAAGCCATAAGCAATAGCTACTAAAGGCAGTTTAGAGCGAAATTTCCATAAGAGATAACCACCACCAAATACCATCACAACTCTCAGAGAATTCTCTCTGATTTGCGAGAAAAATCCAAATAATATATCCCACAACTGCGGTTGCCATACCCGCCAAGATTTCTGGACATGAACAAATGCTAAAGGATCGCCAAAACGGATTGCACAATAGAGAGCAAATAAAACTAAACCCGCACTAGCCGCAATAGCTGTAATATAAGCAATTCTCGGTCTTTTTTCTTTCCAAGCTACTAAAAGAAAAGCAGGAACGATCGCAATTCCTGGCGCTCGACTAGCCGTCACCATTGCACCTAAAACTCCTGCCCAGCCATAGCGGTGCTTGTCAAATGCTAGCAATGCTGCGCTTGTCACTAACAGAAAAAGTCCCTCAGTATAAATCACACTTCCATAGAGAGAAAATGGACATAACGCCATAACTGCTGTTGTCCATTTGGCAGCCTTAATCCCACAGTATTCTTTCATCCAATAGTAGGCTAACAATAGGGCACCGAGCAAGGCGAACTTATTCACTAACGTCGCTGCCACTGTAAAAGGCAATCCTAATGTCATTACCCCACGGACAATCAAGGGAAAAAGAGGAAAAAATGCTACCGAATACATCTGACCATCATTGATATATTCATAGCCTATCGTAGCGATTTTTTCGTACCACTTACCATCCCAATGATTGAAGAGTTCCCAGTCCATTTTAGGTACAAAAAAATCCACTCCCGATCCATTTTGAGCCACAGGATCGAGGGGAAGTAAGGGGGCAACAATCTGAAGCGCTATGATAATTACTAATCGGCTCAAAAGCCATATAGACATGACAAAAATCAATCCTTCCTGCCATGTTTTTTCCTTGGAGTTAAGCCATGAAGGTAGGATATAGGCAAAATTAAGTTGTTTCATGAGTAACTTTCGATCTGTCAGCACCTAAACAGTTAGCAAGAGATCCCCTCACCAACTTCATTAATATACTGTATAACGCTGTAATACAAAAGTCTGAGCGGGCTTTTACCTAATTCAAAGGGGGTTTTTACCGTTTACACAAATTGTAGAAAATTGTGAGTTCTTAGTGGTTCAAGCACTAAAGGCATAAACAGCAATGCTTTTAAGTCATAGCCATCAAAGGCAAGGGACTATTAGCTCTTGGCTCGAGCAGAAAGCTGTCAAACCATTGATTTGACAGCTTTCTGCCCTAGCACCTAGCCCCTAGCCCCTAGAGAATTCTTCCTCATTCCCTATTCCCTACTCCCCATTTTCTTACCTACCCAACTTATTAGGAATTCCTTCACAGCCACCAGGTATTGTCTTCCGGGAGTGTTCCCCACACCAATAACAACAATATCTGCGTTGATCCTCATCCAAACGCTGAACCCCAGTAAAATTAGCCTTTTCCACCACTGCACCTGTATTTTCTCCCGTCTGATAGTTGGGCAATTCGCCACGGCTGCGGGGGGTAGCCGTTTCCAGGGAACCGTAGAAGAGGCGAACACCTCTGAGATCCGCACCAGCTAGGTTAGCTTCGTATAAGATGGTACGAGACAGGTTTGCGCCCACCAAATCGCAGCGAGTGAGATTAGCTCTTACCATATTGGCTTCACTTAACTCTGTCCATCGGAGATCCGTATCGCTCAAGTCAGAGCCAGCTAACATCACATTGAGGTCAATCACCCGCACTCCATTAAGTCTATCTTCCTGATAGCCACCATTACCATCTAAAATCGGTCTTCCCAAATGGCGATCGCGTTTTAGAGGTGCTAGCAAGCGAGATTGGGATAAAAATCGCAATACTTTGGCTTTACCTTGGGGATCCACACTAGTCAGAATAGCGGCTGTTCTTCCTTCACAGAATGCTCTTTCTTGAGGCCAATCTTCTAGTAATCCCTCATCATCCAAAGCCAGATCGCAAATACCCTGAAAATAAGTATCAATGGTTTGTTGCTGGGTAATTGTATTTTGCTGAATCGTCAGATCTTTAGAAATCACATACTGTTGCCAAGCAATATAAACTGCCAGAATCGCAATCAATATTTGACCTAAAGCACCAGTCCATTCTGCCAGAGATCCCGGATCGACTCCTTCAATTAATCCCGTAATATTAGCTAATCCCACCAAGGCGGCTACTACTCCACTCACAGCAATGAACTGCGATCGCTGTTGGGAAGATAAAGATTGGTTAATTAAGAGCTGAACTGGTAACCATATTGCCGGAAGCGAAGCAATTAAGCAGAAGATTACTCCCGCCATTTCTAGCCAAATGTTATCAATCGCTAATCCCAAAATTAGGAAGGCGATCGCACTCATAGTCATAGGAGTTCTGTTCGTGTTAACACTCTTATTGGGATGTTGACGATTGAGCAATTGAAAATAGGACAGCGTGGACAAGTGTTGATCCTCTGGGTTCTCTTCCTCCATTACAAAAGCTGAGGATTGACCTTTTCGTGAGATTGCTTCAAGATTATAATTGGAATTATCGATATTTGGACTAGACTTTGAAGGATCTGGCAGATTTGTCATTTCGTGCAACTCAAGCAGAAAAGGGGTAATTGTTAATTGTTAATTGCTAATTAGTAATTGGTAATCTTCCTTCTATTGTTTGTTTCCCGTTCCCTCCCCATCCCCAAGTCCCATGATGAAACCATATCACCAAATCCCGATCGTAGAATGTGGAGAACCACTTGTGCCAATTCCTCTGGACAAGTTTGGCCTAGAGTTGCCTCACCCCTACCAAAAATTAGGCGCACCATATCGAGAAGCATCACCCTATTATCTCCGTCAGACAGTTTTAGCTCAACTAACTACCGCCCAAAATTATCTCCAAGAGCAATATCCTGGTTGGCGTATCCAAATTTTTGATGCCTATCGACCTGTGGAAGTGCAACAATTTATGGTAGATCGAACCTTTGATCGAGTCATCGCAGCCCAAAACCTCAATCCCACCACACTATCCGACGCAGAGCGGGAAGCAATTTGGCAAGAAGTTTATCAACTTTGGGCTGTCCCCAGTCTCAATCCCCTGACACCACCGCCTCACAGCACAGGTGCTGCGATCGATGTTACCTTGATTGATGCTACAGGTTACCCGGTCGATATGGGTTCTCCTATTGATGAACTCTCCCCTCGTTCTCATCCCGATTATTATGCTAATTGCTCAGACCAACCTTATCATACCAACAGATCCCTATTACATTCCGTAATGCTAGCGGCAGGATTTCGACGCAATCCTAAAGAATGGTGGCATTTCTCCATGGGAGATCAAATGTGGGCTTGGTTATGTAATCAAGACAATCCTGCCCAAAACCGGACAGCGCGCTATGGTATCTATAGCCAAAGTCAACAGTCAATAGTCAATAGTTAAAATTGAAATGA
Source organism: Cyanobacteria bacterium UBA11153 (assembly GCA_003511885.1). GTDB lineage: Bacteria > Cyanobacteriota > Cyanobacteriia > Cyanobacteriales > Coleofasciculaceae > Limnofasciculus. The sequence continues at coordinate 3,238 of DOIX01000230.1, read as the reverse complement.
TCGATTCCGGAGAGTGTCCCAATTATGTCAAAATAGAATGCGCTCCAGGATATAACACATCTGCAAAGACTTATGATTGCACCCAAACGAGTATTTGTTCTGTTATTCAATGCCCGCACTGAAAACGAAGGGATTCACTCCCTGAAACTGGGCGACAATCGAGATGTGGTTTTGATGTTTGAATCAGAAGACGATGCCATCCGTTTTGGTTTGATGTTAGAAGCGCAGGATTTTCCCTCACCAACAGTAGAATCATTTGAGCCAGAGGAAATTGAAGAATTCTGCGCAAGTGCTGGTTATGATTGTCAACTCATAGAAGAAGGGATGTTGGCAGTACCGCCGGAAACCAATATGGCAGAAACCGATTGGCAACTAGAGGCGAAAAAACCTCAAGAATTAGATATGTCAGATTTAGATCGGATTCGCCGTCAGTTAGAAAATCTATTATAGGTTACCAATGAAAGATTTAGAAGAGCGGGGCCATTTATTAACGGAACAGGTAAATCCCAATAGTCAAAATTTGGATCGATTAACCACGTTGGAGTTAGTAGATTTATTTAATAATGAGGATGCCAAAACATTAAACGCGATCGCAAAAGCAAGAATACAACTAGCAGCAGCGATTGACAAGACAGCTAAATCCCTCGCTCAAGGGGGACGCTTATTTTACGTTGGTGCAGGGACTAGCGGACGTTTGGGGGTACTTGATGCCGCCGAATGTCCCCCCACCTTCTGTACGCCACCGGAATTGGTACAGGGGATTATCGCCGGGGGGGCGGGGGCATTGGTGAGAAGTTCGGAAGATTTGGAAGATAGGGCAGAAGATGGGGCGGAGGCTATCTCTCATCGCCATATCACGGAATTAGATGTAGTTGTCGGTATTGCAGCAGGTGGTACAACTCCATTTGTTCATGGTGCAATCCAAGCTGCACGACAACGAGGAGCCACAACTATTTTCATGGCTTGCGTTCCTCTCGAGCAAGTCAAAATTGAAGTGGATGTGGATATTCGATTATTAGTAGGCCCGGAAATTCTGGCAGGCTCCACGCGACTAAAAGCTGGAACCGTAACTAAAATGGCATTAAATATCCTTTCTACTGGAGTAATGGTGCAACTGGGCAAAGTCTATGGTAATCGGATGGTAGATGTGGCGGTAACAAATAAGAAACTTCAAGATCGCGCCCTCCGGATGTTACAAGATCTTACCAGTCTCAGTAGAGAGGAAGCAGGTTTTTTGCTAGAACGTAGCGGCAGACAGGTAAAACTAGCTCTCTTGATGTATTGGACGCGATTGGATAAAGAAGCCTGCGAACATCTCCTGCGCCAACACCACGGGAATCTGCGAGTCGCTGTCGAAAAGGGGCTAGAGGCTAGGGGTTAGTTCTTTGCTATTGTTTGACTAAGTAGAGATTCTTGGGTAAACCATGTTTAACGGATCGGAGACGACAGCAACAGTTATCATTATTCTCGTAGCGATCGCAATTCTGGGTTGGAGTTTCAATCGCTCTCGGTCTTATGGCAAATTGGGTATGCTTGCCTGGTTGCAGTCGGTTGTATTTACAGTACCCTGGCTGTTGTTTCTGAGCCTATTTACGGCGGGAATTTATCTGAATATCGTCAGTATTTTATTTGTGTTTGTGGTAGCAGCCGGAATATATATCTTTCTGGGTAAACGTTTGCGGGCTGCCGGAGAAGAAGCATTTTTACAAGATCGTGCCAAAAAGGCATTTGAAAATCAACTAAAAGATAGCAATCCTGAAAAGTCCGATCGAGAAAGTGTCAGTACAAATCAGCCTGAAAATGGGATAATTACAGGGGAAACTGAAGTTGTACCAATTCCCCTTGAAGAGTTAAAAATGATTCAGGGAATTTTTGGTATCGATACCTTTTTTATTACGGAAACTATTCCCTATCAGGAAGGGGTGATTTTCAAGGGCAATTTACGGGGACACAATCCCGAAGTTGTCCACGAGCGGTTATCTGCTAGCCTAAAGGAACGACTTTGCGATCGCTATCGACTATTCTTAGTGGAAGGTCCCGAAGAAAAACCTGTCGCAATTATTCTCCCTAGCAATAATGACCCTAAACCTTTAACTAAAGGTCAGACAATCCTGGCTGTTATTCTCTTATTTACCACCATTGCTACCAGTTTAGAAGCAGCGGGATTATTACTGAACTTTGACTTTTTTACCACTCCAGCAAGATTTGGGGAAGCCATACCTATTAGTATCGGCTTTTGGCTAGTTTTGATAGTTCATGAATTAGCTCATATCTGGGCAGCCAAACGTCATCAAGTCCGGCTGAGTTTTCCGTTTTTTATCCCCAGTTTGCAAATCGGTGGATTTGGTGCTATTACCCGATTTGCCTCACTTTTACCTGGTCGAAAAGCTTTATTTGATATCTCTTTGGCTGGGCCTGCTGCGGGCGGAATTGTTTCCGTGCTAATGTTAATTGGGGGATTGATTTTATCCCATGAAGGTAGCGGTTTTGAAGTCCCAGTTCAGTTTTTCCATGGCTCAATTTTGGTGGGAATAATTGCCAGAATTATCCTGGGTAGTGCTTTACAGGAATCATTGGTTAATATTCACCCCCTCACCATCGTAGGTTGGCTGGGATTAGTGGTGACGGCATTGAATTTAATGCCTGCTGGACAGTTGGATGGTGGCAGGATTGTCCAAGCTATCTATGGACGGACAATTGCTCAACGTGCTACAATTGCTACCTTGGTAATTCTGGGAATTGTGGCGTTAATTAATCCCGCTAATCCTATTATCTTATATTGGGCGATCGCGATCTTGTTCTTGCAACGATCTTTGGAACGTCCTAGTCTTAACGAAATTACTGAACCTGATGATACCAGAGCAATTTTTTGTTTGTTAGCATTATTTTGGATGATAGCAACTCTGATTCCTTTTACTCCAGCTTTAGCTATCCGCTTGGGAATTGGAGGATAGGGAGCAATGGACAATGGACAATGGACAGCAAGGTAATATAAGTAAATATTAACTGTCAACTGTTATAGCAACCGCCAGGGCGGTTAAGATATTCTCAAGTCCTCAAACCCAAGATTTTTCAGCTTTCTTCCCTAGCCCCTAGCCCCTAGCCCCTAGTCCCTTGCTATAACTGTCCATTGTCAACAGTCAACTGCTATAGCTCATTTGAAGAACCCCGCGCATGAATGCGGGGGATTCTGACCTTCATCGCTGAAGATCCACGCTCTCTAACAAATCCCACAAGG
>DOIX01000305.1 GCA_003511885.1 Cyanobacteria bacterium UBA11153 | reverse complement strand
GTGCGACTAAAATTTTTTGGTATTTCACAGCCTTAATCTCCGTTGATAGTTGACAGTTGATAGTTGACAGTTGATAGTTGACAGTTAAAACTAAATTTAATCGGAAAGACTAAACTCTATGACAATTAGCCAATTATTCGATATCGCCAATATATTCGTTTTACCTTTTTGGGCGTTAATGATTTTCCTGCCTAATTGGGGCGTGACGCGGCGGGTGATGGAATCCTATTTACCTTTTGTTGCTTTGGCTGGTTTGTACATTTATTTGTTTATTAATAGTATTACACCAGAATCTACTGCTGCTTTATCTAATCCTCAATTAGCTGATATTGCTAATTTTTTTGCTGATGAAAATGTAGCAGCGACGGGATGGATTCACTTTTTAGTTATGGATTTATTTGTTGGACGTTGGATATATTGGGAAGGACAGAAAACTGGTGTTTGGACTATTCATTCCTTAGCTTTGTGTTTGTTTGCTGGACCTTTGGGATTATTATCTCACATCTTGACCGCTTGGATTGGTCAGAAATTTTTGGCTAAGGCTGAGGTGGAATCAACCACGGCTTAAGAAAGTCTACAACTTACGCAGTCATGCTACCAATAGTAGATGGCTTGATAAGTTAAAATCGGTTAATACATAAATAAGGTGATGAATGAAGTATTATCCCCTTGATAAATCAAGGGTTTGATTAGTATAATATCTAATTGTCAACTGTCAACTGTCAACTGTCAACTGCTATCGTGCCAAGCATTGCGATCGCAACTCCTCCTAATAACACTATCGCACCTAGTATGACAAGGATTCCCGGCACTTCATGAAAAATGAAATAGCCCAAAAAACTCGCCCCAACTGGCTCGCATAAAATAGCAAGAGTAACTAAAGTTGGGGAAAACCACCGCATCGCCCAATTGAAACTGGTGTGTCCGACCATTTGTGGTAAAATAGCCATCAACAAAATATAAAAATAAACTGGTTGTGGATAACTAAAATAATCAATCCCGAAGCATAAAGGTAAAGGTAAAAGTACCAATGCCCCCGCACTATAAGCAACTGCGATATAACTGCCAATTCCCAATCCTCGCTCCTGTGCTTCTTTACCAAAAAGGAGGTATAAACTACCCATGAAAGCTCCTAATAGGGCTAAAAAATTACCTAATGTTTGGTTATTACCTAGACTGGCTGTCTCTTGATTACTCATCGCAATTAATACACCACCTAGCAAAGCGATACTAATACCTAAAGCTGTAAGTTTAGTGGGTTTTTCTTTATACCAAAACCAGGAAAGTAAGGCTACCCATATCGAATTAGTGTTAACTAAAGCCGTAGAGGCTGTAATTGAAGTAAAGGAGAGGGAGGTAATCCATGCAGCAAAATGGCAAGCTAAACAAATTCCTGCTCCTGCTGCATAACGCAACGCACCCGGAGTTAATTGGATTAAAGAGAAATTACGCCAAGCTGGGATTAAGAGGAGAGAGGCGATAGTTAAACGAGAGGCTGAGAGGAAGAGGCTAAATTCTAATCCACTAGATTGAGCGGCGTTAATAGCTAAACGAATAAAAATTGCTGAAGTAGAAATGGCAATAATTCCAGCGACTAATATTAATCCGATTTGCCACCTTGGCGGTTGCTTGATACTTTTCATGCTTGGAGATGCTACATTGTATATGAATCAGACTTGCGCAGTGACGCTACCAATAGTGAATGGTGCGTTAGCTTTCGCATAAAGCACCCTATAAAATTCCCCATTCCCTATGACAACAAACATCATTAACCAAAAACAAAAGTTCTTCGATCGCTGGGCTCCTAACTACGATATAATATTTACCACTATTTTCTATCAATCCCTTCATAAAAGATTGTTAGAATATGTTGAATTCCCTGAAAATCCCTATATCCTAGATTTAGGCTGCGGTACTGGTCGTTTATTGCATCGTTTTGCTAATAAATTTCCTAATCTTAAGGGAATTGGGTTAGATTTATCTCCGGAAATGTTGCGTCAAGCTAGATTGAGGAATCAGCATCGGGAAAGAGTGATTTATAAACAGGGGAATGCTGAGTCTATGCCCTTTGCTACAGCTCAATTTGATGCAGTTTTTAATACAATTAGTTTCCTCCATTATCCTAATCCTCAACAGGTTTTTATGGAGGTGAGTCGGGTTTTGCGGGTTGGGGGAAGATTCCATTTGGTTGATTATAAAGGTAGGGAAAAAAATGGACTTAATTCTATTCCTTTTTCTCCAAATGGAATTCGATTTTACACTCCTTCTCAGCGCGAAGAATTTGGGAGGATGGCTGGGTTAGAATGTATAGGACATTATTATTTATTGGGTTCAGTTATTTTAAGCATTTTTGTGAAAAAGACTGATGGAGAATAGGCAATAAGGAATTAGTATAAATTAATGAAACCCTTAATTTTACATCTTTCTGCTCCAGCCCCTACTCCCTTGCTATACCTGTCAAAATTCGATTTAATTTTCCACTTTGAAATCCTTCTAAATCCAAAGTGACATAGACAAAGCCAAAATCTTGAAATACAGATACTAACTCTGGCAAATCTGTAGTTAATACAAACTCCTTAATTTGCTCTGGTGGTAACTCAATGCGCGCTGTATCTCCTTCGGATCTTACCCTAAGATTAGTTAAACCTAACTTGCGTAAATAAATTTCTGCCCGCCCCACTCGTTGTAACTTAGGAATAGTAATTTCTTCTCCGTAGGGAAAACGGGAACTTAAACAAGGTTGAGCTGGTTTATCCCACCAGGGTAATTCTAACTGTTTCGAGAGTTGGCGTACTTCCATTTTAGTTATACCAACTTCTGCTAAAGGCGATCGCGCTCCTCTTTCTTTTGCCGCTTGAATTCCAGGACGATAGTCTCTCAAATCATCTGCATTTACACCATCTATTATATATGGATATCCGCGTTGTAGGGCTATAGGTTTGAGAGTATCGTGAAGTTCGCTTTTACAAAAATAGCAGCGGTTGATGGGATTTGACGTATAATTAGGATTATCGATTTCGTGGGTTTGGACAATTTCATGGGTAATGCCAATTGCTGCTGCTTGAATACGAGCTTCTTCTAAATCTTCTGGTAATAGGGAGGGAGATTCAGCAGTGATAGCTAAAACCCGATTTCCTAAAACATCGGATGCGATTTTAGCGACTAGGGTGCTATCAATTCCGCCGGAATAGGCAATTAATGCCTTTTCCATTTGGGTAAATATTGTTTTGAGTTGTTCGAGTTTTTGTTCCAGCATTATTTTAAGGTTAATTATTTTTTTTACACAAAGAGCGCAAAAGTTATATGTAAATTATTGGATTATATCTTAACATATTAGCTTTGGCAGGGTTTTGCGATCGCGTTATCCTGGAAAAACAGCGATATTTACGATTAACGTAGGGGTGTTAGCCTAGCGTTAGTGGTGGGGATTTTTTTGTGGGGGAAGGATGAAACTAGTAAGTGACACACAAACCCTTTGCGC
>DOIX01000150.1:24143-24922 GCA_003511885.1 Cyanobacteria bacterium UBA11153 | reverse complement strand
CTAGCCCCTAGCCCCTAACCCATCGCTCGCTATATATTCAAAACTCAACTATCCCATTCTGAGTTATCATCAGAAAGTAAATAACCTGGTCGATGACCATCTGGATAAATAGTTGTAGAATCTAAATAAGCACCAGATAGATCGATATTTTGGGTGCGAAACAGGTTAGTACCGCTCAATTGTGCTTCGTTTAAGTTAGCCTTAGTTAGATTTGCACCCGTCAAATCCGCATTCCTTAAATTAGCACCTCTGAGGTCAGCTTTAGTTAAATCTGCTCTCTGCAGATTAGCACCCTCAAGATTAGCACCCTGCAAATTAGCACGACGGAGACTAGCCCTAAACATATTTGTTGCCTCAAGATTTGCCTCCGAAAGATTCGCCTGATCCAGTTTAGTATTACTCAAATCGGATCTTTGGATCTGGACTTGCTGCAAATTTGCTTGACTTAAGTTAGAGTAAGGTAGGTATATCTTTTGCAGGTTGCTCCTCGTCAAACTAATTCCTTGTAAATTCGCTTCAAATAAATCGGTCTCACTGATGTCAACTCCACTAAAGTCCCGTCTACCGATGCTGTACTGAGCCAACAGCTCTGCTCCAATAATTCTCTCCATTCTCACTTTTTGTGGGAAATGTCAATCCGTATTTGTGCTTAACGATTTATTTAATTTAAACCACTGTATCGCAATACACAGCATTTCCTAACTTTTTCTTTAGCTTTGTAAAGTTTTGTAAGGAGGAGCTGAGGGGACAAGACGGATAAGGAAGACAAGGAAGAGAAG
>DOIX01000150.1:19452-23941 GCA_003511885.1 Cyanobacteria bacterium UBA11153 | reverse complement strand
ATAAGGAAGACAAGGAAGAGAAGGGAGATAAGGAAAGGAATTTTCGACTTTCCCCACCAGGGTATGCGCTGTCCCATTCCCTATTTGCAGCATGGAATGTCAAGATTGAAAGGGAAGCTGCAAATGCCCTAGAGAAGATTATGTCAGACCCCCGTTTATCTATTGCTCAACACTACCACGAGCGCACAAAATACGATCCGGAGACGATTTCGTCAAAAAACAGGAGACTAGATTGGGAGAATCAACCCATGCCCTATAAAGAGTATAAAGTTGGGGCTAACTTCGATCTCAAACCCTATCTCAGAGATGATTTCCCTGGATTAGCCACAGAAGCAGACAAATCCTGGCGGCGACTGTCGCGTCTGTTGTTGTGCAGTTATGGTTTGACGGCAAGAATGGAGACGATGATGGGTTCCCCTGTGTATCTGAGGGCAGCACCTTCTGCTGGTGGATTGTATCCGGCGGAAGTTTATGTAATTTCTCGCGGTACTTCCCTCTTGCCATCAGGGATTTATAACTATCAGTGTCGCACACATTCTTTAATTCATTTTTGGGCGAGTGAAGTTTGGCAAGGATTGCAAGATGCTTGCTTTGGGCATTCGGTTTTAGAAAAGACAGATTTAGCAATTATTGTCACGACAATTTTTTATCGTTCCGCTTGGCGTTATGAAGATAGGGCTTATCGGCGAATTTTTCTGGATACAGGTCATTTATTGGGTAATATTGAGTTAGCGTCGGCTTTGAATGGGTATCGTTCTCACCTGATTGGCGGATTTGTCGATCGCAAAGTCAACGATCTACTTTATCTCGATCCCGAGCTTGAAGGTGCGATCGCAGTTGTGCCTTTGACAGATTGTTTCCACGGGCAAGACAACCCATCCTCTATCCCCACAGCATTACCATCTGCCACTCAGTTGAACTATCCTAAAGTACCAGATGGAGAATTGTTACTTCACTTCCATCGCGCTACCCAAATAGAAGAAACTAAAAATGGACAATTATCTAAAATTTTAGATAGCGATAAGTCAAGGGATGATAAGTACAATTTTCCCTTTTGTACGAAAGTTTCAACTGCGACAATCCCGATTAATTGGGGTGAGAAAACAGAAGAAGGGTTAGCACCTGTCAATTTAGAAGATACGATTCTGAAACGGAGATCTACCCGTGCTTACAATGGTGCAAATTTGACTTTTAATGAACTGAATTCTCTGTTGAATTTTACCTACCAACCTCAAGATTACATCCCTCAAGGATTGGATGGAGAACCAGATTATTTCGATTTGAGTTTAATTGAGACTTTTATCGCTGTGTCTGGGGTAAATGGTTTGGAGGAAGGCTGTTACTATTATGCCCCAAAAGCCCAAGAATTAAGGCAAATTCGTTTTAAAAACTTTCGGAGAGAATTACATTATTTATGTTTGGGACAAGATTTGGGTAGGGATGCTGGGGTAGTGTTGTTCCATACGGCGGATTTGAGGAAGGCTGTGGGGAAATATGGAGATCGCGTTTATCGTTATCTGCACATGGATGCGGGGCATTTAGGACAACGGCTGAATTTAGCGGCTATATATTTGGGTTTAGGGGTAAGTGGTATTGGTGGTTTTTTTGACGATCGGGTAAATGAGGTATTGGGGATTCCTCCTGATGAGGCCGTTTTGTATGTTACCACTTTAGGTCGTCCCCGAAGGGGTTAGGTGCTGCTCGAATATGGAAAGTCATCCCCAGCAATCCCCTATCCGCTACCACCGCCCTTTTTTTCGCAAATCGCCACCGATTTACCACAAGGCATTAAGATATATGAAGACTATTGAGGAGATTGCCCTACCTAGTTGGTACTCCGGGCAAACATGGTGAATCTATTATGCTTGATGTTAGTTCAGTTTTAGAAGTATTAAAACCAGTACAGGATCCGGAACTCCAGAAGAGTTTGGTGGAATTGAATATGATCCGCAATCTCGAGATTGACAGCGGTACGGTTCGGTTTACCTTGGTTTTGACTACTCCGGCTTGCCCCCTGCGGGAATTTATTGTCGAAGATTGTCAGAAAGCAGTCAAGCAGTTACCTGGTGTAGTAGAAGTTTTAGTGGATGTGACAGCAGAAACCCCTACTCAAAAATCTTTACCGGATCGGACTGGGATTGATGGAGTAAAGAATATTGTAGCTATTTCTAGCGGTAAGGGAGGTGTAGGAAAAAGTACCGTCGCTGTTAACGTAGCAGTAGCCTTGGCTCAGTTGGGAGCAAAAGTTGGTTTAATTGATGCCGATATTTATGGTCCCAATGCCCCAACCATGCTAGGTTTAGCCGATGCGAAGGTAATGGTACAGCAAGGAAAACAAGGAGAAGTTCTCCAACCTGCCTTTAATCACGGTGTCAAATTGGTATCGATGGCATTTTTAATCGATCCGGATCAACCAGTAATTTGGCGCGGTCCCATGTTAAATGGAGTAATTCGCCAGTTTCTTTATCAAGTGGCTTGGGGAGACCTAGATTATCTTATCGTGGATATGCCACCGGGAACTGGAGATGCTCAATTAACTTTAACCCAAGCCGTCCCTATGGCAGGAGCCGTAATTGTCACAACACCCCAAACAGTAGCGCTATTAGATTCCCGTCGCGGATTGAAAATGTTCCAGCAAATGGGAGTGCCAGTATTGGGAATAGTCGAAAATATGAGTTACTTTATCCCCCCAGATTTACCAGATAGGCAGTACGATCTATTTGGTTCCGGAGGAGGTGAGAAGACATCGAGAGAATTGAATATTCCCTTACTAGGCTGCATTCCCCTAGAAATTTCCTTACGACAAGGAGGCGATGTCGGCATACCCATAGTCGCAGCCCAACCAGAATCAGCCTCCGCTGTGGCACTAACTGCGATCGCAAAAGAAATTGCTGCTAAAGTATCCATTGCAGCCTTGAAGAGTTAGTAGGGAGTAGGGACTAGGGAGTAGGGAATGGGGAATAATAGGATAAAATACCAAATCGCAAACAACAAACAATAAACAACAAACAAACAACCATAAAACTTCCTGACCATCAAACCTAAGTTACGCTAATTGATCGAAGTAGGATCGCTAACCACTTGATATGTTCCAAAGATCGTTAAATAGATCGTCGATTGGTATTCGCTGGCAATCTATCCTCATGCCATTACAGGCATTAGACTGGCAACTACTAATATTAACCATTGGTCTCACCGCACTGGGTGGGGTGATGATTCGCAGTGCTGAATTAAACGCAGGGTTAACCGATTGGTGGTGGCACTGGGTGATTGGAGGCATTGGCTTAACCTTAGCACTAACGATAGCGCGCTCGCGCTATGAAGCCTTACTTCAATTACATTGGATTATTTATGCTATCACCAATATTTCACTCGTCGCCGTGATGTTGATTGGTAGTGCTGCCAATGGCGCGCAACGGTGGATCAATATCTTTGGCTTTAACGTTCAACCTTCTGAATTTGCCAAAATTGGATTAATAATTACCCTAGCAGCCATTCTCCATGCCAAACCCGCCTCAACTTTGGGGGCAATGTTTAGAGTTTTAGGAGTAGCGGCAGTCCCCTGGATATTTGTTTTTCTCGAACCAAACTTGGGAACTTCACTAGTGTTTGGCTCCATTACTTTTGGGATGCTATATTGGGCAAATGCCAATCCCGGTTGGTTGATACTGATGGCATCTCCAGTTGTCTCAGCAATTCTCTATAACGTGTTTTTCCCAGCTTGGGTTGTCTGGCTAGCAGTCATAGTGTTTATTGGCTGGCGGTGCTTACCTTGGCCTTTATTGGGCGGGATTGGGGCATTAATAGTCAATACTGGTTCAGGCTTTTTAGGACATGTATTGTGGGGTTTGCTCAAAGATTATCAAAAAGCTCGATTGATTCTATTTTTAGATCCCGATAAAGATCCCTTGGGCGGAGGATACCACTTAATTCAATCTAGAATTGCGATTGGCTCTGGTCAACTTTGGGGTAGAGGATTAAATCAAGGTACTCAAACCCAACTGCACTTTATCCCGGAACAACATACAGATTTTATCTTCTCTGCTATTGGTGAAGAATTAGGATTTATCGGCTGCTTGTGCGTTTTAATCGTTTTCTGGCTCATCTGTTTGCGGTTAGTAATTATCGCTCAGAATGCTAAAGATAACTTTGGTTCTTTGTTAGCCATTGGCTTACTCTCAATGATCGTCTTTCAAACTGTGGTTAATATTGGCATGAATATTGGTGTTGCTCCCATTACTGGGATTCCGCTACCATTATTAAGTTACGGTCGATCGGCTTTATTAGCAAACTTTATTGGGATTGGATTGGTAGAGTCTGTTGCCAATCACCGACACCGACTGAAGTTTTAGAAGTTAACACAGGATCAAAACCTCTATCTGTAGGGTGCGTTATTCTTTTAACGCACCCTCAATACTACAGAAAGTTAAAAAGATGCCCCATTCTCTATGGTAAGCTGTTACGCATTTAATTTATCTGTTTTGAATGA
>DOIX01000150.1:18564-19260 GCA_003511885.1 Cyanobacteria bacterium UBA11153 | reverse complement strand
TTACGCATTTAATTTATCTGTTTTGAATGAGGGGGAGCAGGGGAGCTGGGGAGAAGGTTTGATGACTTTTTCCATAACTTGAAAATATCCGGTTGAAATGCGCAGCAGCTTATCAACTATCAACTGCTATAGTTATTAATGGGATAAAATGAAGAGCTAATGGTATAATTAACTATAAACAATTAGTAATTAGCAATTATGATTCTTCCAGGTTCAACTGTTCGCGTCATCAATGTTGATGACACTTACTACAAATTTGAAGGATTAGTCCAACGCTTAAGCGATGGCAAAGCTGGCGTGCTGTTTGAAGGAGGTAACTGGGATAAAATTGTCACCTTCAAGCTATCCGAATTAGAAGTTATCGAACCCACAGGAGCTAAAAAAGGTAAATAGTTACTGATTATTGGTTGTTGGTTTCTCGTATTTCTTCAAAGGCAAACCTACCCCAAGATTCTATGGGAGAATTTCAATGAAGGTAAAAATATTTGTTTTTGCCTTTTCACCCCCCAGCCCCCTTGTGGGAGAGTAAGAATACAACCTGCATTTCTTACAAATCAGGACGCTCCCAATTCTCTTCTTAGGGAAGATTATCGCTAAAAAAATGTCTTTAATTCAATAAAAAAAACCTACAGCGGTTTCCGCAGTAATGAGGTACACTTAATCGAGCCTCAACATTTAAGCAATTGGTTTGTTAAT
>DOIX01000150.1:0-18322 GCA_003511885.1 Cyanobacteria bacterium UBA11153 | reverse complement strand
AAGAGCGGGAACCGCTGTATAATAACAACATTACCCATCTTCTCAAGCAACAACCAACAACCCCTAACTAAATTATGCGTCTTCCCCTACCACAGTTTGAAATTGAAGATCGTCCTGACGGGCGTATTGCTGAGGTAATTGAGACAGCAACAACAGAATTTTTGGCTCAATGTTTGGAACCAGAAGATTTAAGTTTTCCCGTAATGCCAGCGTTTGGTAGTTGGGTAAAATCGATAGATGAAGAATCGGGAAATCAAATTATGGCAGTAGTTTATCATGCCACCACTACACCAATTGATTCCGTACATAGGGCAGTAGCTTTGGGGTTGTCGATGTCAGAATTACGAGAACAACAACCTCAGATTTTTGCCATGATTAAAACTGAATTTCGTGCTGCTATTGTGGGATTTATACCACCCGGTGGAGAGGGGAATGGTACGGATAATTATCGCAGTATAGTTTATCAATATTTACCACCTCGTCCACCCCAAGTTCATCAGGGGGTATATGAATGTCAAGCAGCAGACATTATTAAATTTAGCGAAAAGTTAGATTTTTTGCGCACTCTGTTACAAGTAAATGGAGCGCCAGTTGAGGCATTAATGGCAGCAGCAATTAGAGAAGTATATCAAATTAGGAAAGCGGATCGCAATTGGTTAGTACAAGCTGGGCGAACATTGAGCGTATTATTGAAGGATGATTACGATCGCTTGCGGTATATTTTGAGTCAGATTCATTGGTAACAAGTCAAATCTGTCTCTACCATTTTAAAAAGGCAGATTCGCTGCCTTTTTCTTGCCTAATTTTGGCATCTTTTTCAAACCAATCAATGACTTGTTCATGGGTTAAGTCTTCAACGGTGGTATTGGTTTCTCGTGCAATATGTTTCAATAGTCTGAGGGAGGAAATGGTTAATCTGGTGAGAAACTTTTCGTGGGATGCGAGGAGTGCTTTATCGACATCGGCTGATTCTTCTAAGGTTAAAAATTGTGTTGGTTGTTGTTGGTTCATATCTTCTGGGTATCAAGTTTGGCAGAAATATTGCGATCGCACTGAGATCTTCTCTATATTATAGACCAAGTTCGTAGTAAGCGCTTTAGCGCCCCAACTCCTAACAAGATAACCAGGATAACCAAGTTCGTAGTAAGCGCTTCAGCGCCCCAACTCCTAACAAGATAACAAATAAGCTATAGTTCATCTGCCATTGGATAGTCAAGAGAGGAAACTGGGAACAGTTAACAGGGAACAGAACAAAATTTTCTCTAACTTCCCCTTTTTGACAATATATAGTTTAAATGGTTACGCCGCTTATGTACGAATATCGCCACTTAACAGAAGCACAAAAACAAAAATTAATAGAGGATCGTTTGCTTAGTGGTTTTCCACCTCATGAACCCCCTCATCCCTTGCAAGACTAAGTTTTTTATTTATTGACAGCAGCTTGTTACGAACATAAGTGTCATATTAAATCTGAACAACGTCGTCAACAAGTATTAAATTTGCTGTTTGAGAAGTTTATACATGGGGGGATGGAAATACGGGCTTGGGTTGTTTTGCCTAATCATTATCATTTGTTGGTGAAGGTTAATGGGGGCGCTGAAGCGCTTACTACGAACTTTGATAGGTTGTCGGAAATATTTCATTTAGTTCATGGGCGAACTTCTCGGCAATGGAATCTTGAGGAGAATGTAACTGGGCGTAAAGTTTGGTTTCGTTATAGCGATCGCGCGATTCGTTCAGAACGGCATTATTATGCTACGTTGAACTATATTCACTATAATCCTGTTAAGCATGGATGGGCAAAGTCTCCCTATGATTGGGTAGAAAGTAGCGTACATTGGTACTTAGAACATTACCAAAGAGAATGGTTAAGAGACTTGTGGGTAAAATATCCCGTGCGAGATTACGGTAAAGGATGGGATGACTAGGTTCGTAGTAGGCGATTTATCGCCATCAAGGTAGTGGCGATAAATCGCCTACTACAAACTTTACGCTAATCTGAAACTGCTAAACGAAAACCGATATCCCAGTCACGGCAGGCAGCATCGCTCCTATACCGATACGAACTGCGACAGCGCCTCCCGAAGTAGTACCAAGAGCCTCCACGCACCAGTCGGTTATCATCCAATCCAGTTTCCCACGAACTTCCGTCAGAGGGTGCGCCATTGTAATTATCATGCCAGCGATCGCGACACCATTCCCAAATATTCCCGTGCATATCGTAAAGTCCAAAGGCATTAGGTGGAAAACTACCCACGATAGTTGTTTCTTGGCGGTAAATTCCTGTTGGTGCAGCAGCGTAAGGATGATTTCCGTCATAATTTACCAAATCCGGGGTAATGGTTTCGCCAAAATGAAATGGTGTGGTTGTACCCGCCCGACAAGCATATTCCCATTCGGCTTCGCTAGGTAAGCGATAAGTTTTACCTGTTTTTTGCGATAATTTGCTACAAAATTCCATCGCATAATTCCACGATACATTTTCCACAGGGCGTTTTGCCCCTTTAAAATCAGAAGGATTATTCCCCATCACCGCTTCCCATTGCTCTTGAGTAATCGGATATTTGCCAATAAAGAAAGGTTGGATAGTGACTGAGTGTATCGGTTGTTCGCTAGAACTTTCCGATGAACCCATTTCAAAGGTTCCCCCCGGAATGTAAACCATCTCTAAATTGATACCACTTGCCAATGATTCAATTTTAGTTCTTGCTTTACCCGGTTTACTGCTAATTTCTTTGCCTTTGTCATTAACTGTAATAATCTCGAAGTGGAATTCTAGTTCAGGTAATAATAGTTCTAGTTCAGGTAATAATAGTTCTAATTCAGGTAATAATAGTTCTAGTTCAGGTAGTTTTTCCCCTTGAGCTTCCTCTTCTTTTTGTTCCTGACGTTGTTGCTTCTCCTCCTGATGTTTTTTCTCATCCCAAACCCCTTGTGCCACATCCCAGTTATGGGCAACTCTTGGTAAATTAGGATTAATCTTTAAAGCTTCATTGTAATCAGCAATTGCCCGTCCATATTCTCCCAACTTATAATAAGCATTGCCCCGATTATTCCAGGCATCAGCTTGATGGGGATTTAACCGCAATACTTGAGTATAGTCTTCAATCGCCGCTTGATATTGTCCTAATTTGCCATAAGCTAGTCCCCGATTATAGTTAGCCTCAGCGAAATTAGGGTTTAGTTGAATAACTTGGTTGAAATCAATAATAGCGGCTGGATATTTTTCCTCTTTACACCGCTGCATCCCCCGACTATAACAAGAATCCACCACATTAAACTGGCGATTTTTTCCCACCGCAGTTAAACAGCGATTGATTTTCTCCACATATTCCACATCGTTAATAGTTAAAGCTGACTCTAAAGCATCTAGTAGCTGCTTATTCCCTTCCGGTACAGACAAACCTCGTAATTGCAGCCAAGCTTGCACCGACTTAAATATTTGCCTTTCCGCCCAATGCTTTTTCGGTAATGAAAGGAGGATTTCTACTAAATCTAACCGCAATTGGGGAATCCAAGCAGACTCCGATTCCCCAATCGTTTGATAGAGGTTTTCATAGAAAGTTACCGCAATTTCCGCTAAATTT
Organism: Cyanobacteria bacterium UBA11153; assembly: GCA_003511885.1. Lineage (GTDB taxonomy): Bacteria > Cyanobacteriota > Cyanobacteriia > Cyanobacteriales > Coleofasciculaceae > Limnofasciculus. Next base: position 14,735 of record DOIX01000150.1, on the reverse strand, counting down.
TCCCTTTCCTCATCCGGTATCTCTGCCAGTAAATCTGGTAAAAGTTGAGGTAGCAGTGGTTGCTGTCTGACTTGAGGTGAAACATGGACTAAAAAATATTCATCTGCTAGCAAACCAGCAATGAGACAATGACAAATTCCGATAAATTGGCGGAATTGATTATAATCATTTTGATGGATACTGTAAGGACGTTCAATTTCTGTAAAATCGTCCCCATCTTCAATGCACAACCGTTCATTTTCGATAATTTCCAAATTTCTCTGATACCGCCTTACCGTTTCCGCACCATAACGGTTATCAAATTCGGCGACATTTTTTCCCGCAGCGATATGTTTATCTCGCTTTTCTTGCCAGCGCCAAGCCCGTTGTTTCGCAAAATCAAACAAGACTTCTCGCCAAGGTAACATCGTCATCGCTGACTTATAACGATAAGTCTCCCAATTTAAACCCCAATAACCAAACCGCAGATTGAAATAATCCCCTTCCGCCGCCGATTCCAGAATTAAAGTAGGTTCAGTTTTTAAACCCCGAAATATCGATTTAGTAGCAGCTTGGCTGTGGAAAAATTTACTAGTCCAAGCACCAGCTAGAAATTCAATTGGTCGTCCTTGAGTAGCATATTTTTCAAAGAATTGTTGTAAGCAAGCACCCAAAGTTTCTTCCATATCAGGAAAACCTTTCGCCGCATCGTTACTATCCCCGGAACGATCGAACCGCAGACTAGGCGGAGAGAGGAAAACGCGCAAAGGAATCGGATTTTGTTCGGGATTTGAGTTGACAATATCTTCTGCAATTAACCAAATGGGGGAATTATTTTGCCTTTTCTGTTCCTGAATAACTGCTATAGCCGTCTGGCGGTCATAAATTCTCAATTCTTTGGCGAGTTTTCCATCTAATTCTTTGAGGTGGAGTTGGAGTTGTTTGTGTTCCTCCATGCACCATTTTTGCAGGTTAGCTCGGAATATTTCTAATTGTAACTGGTGTTCGCGATTGAGTTTACCTTCATTAGCTTGAAATTCTCGGTTAAGTCGGGATAATTCTGCCTGCAATTCTCGGTTTAGCAATCCTTCTTCTGCTTGTAAGTCGCGAGTCAGTCTTGCCAATTCCGCCTGTAATGAACGGTTTAAATTCCCTTGTTGGGCTTGTACTTCCAAGTTAGATTGGCGGTGACATTCTTGTATAGCTAACTCTTGTTTGCGGAGTTGTTGGCGACTAGCTTCAATTTCTTGATTAGCTTGGATAGTTAAATCCGCATTGCGAGTCAGAGTTTCCGCTTGTCTATCAGCTTGATAAACAGCAGGAGTAAATACAGCCTTTACCCCATCCCAAACTTTACCCCAAAATCCTTTTTTTCCTGGTAATGCGCGTGTCATTGCTTTATCCTAGTTATAAGGTTAGTACTAGCGCTAAAGCGCTTACTACGAACCGTTAGTAGTAGGCGCTTTAGCGCTTATCACAGTTAATGCTCATAAATATAATCCTGCAGGAGTAAAGCATTTACGTCTTTAATTTATGCAACCAAACGGATAACCTTTATTCGCAAATGCTTCACCCTTCCCCTCGCGACAAACGTAATTTAATCAAATATCCGCACTGATGTTCCCCATCATTAATCCAGTGCGTCCTCTCTACCGTACAATCTGGTAAAATTGCCGCAAACATTTCCAATTCATGCCCGCAGACACTCGGAAAAGATTCCGCCACATTAGAAATCGCACAATTATGTTCTTTTAAGATAAACTGCTCCGTACTATTGGAGTCCACTTCCCTCGGTAAAAGATACCACTCCGCCATATACCCTTCACTTTGGCGTAACTCCACCAATTTAGCCACCCGCTGCTGGACTGAACCATTACCAATGCGATCGCGATATTCTATAGCTTTACGTTCCCATTGCTTTTGCAGTATTGCACCAACTTGTTCTTTTCCTACAGTTTCCGCCAAAGTATCTAAGAGGGATACCGCAAACTCACCATAACGATTGGGGAAGCGATCGCGCCCTTTGCGACTAAGCTGATATATATGCTGCGGTCGTCCCATTCCGGTCGATACCGATCTATACTCGATGAGTTCCTCTCCTTCCAAATCCTTCAGATGTCGCCGAATCGCTTGGGGAGTTACTTCCAACGCTTCGGCTAAAGCTTGTGCGGTGGATTGACTCTGTTTCAGGAGGTATTGCAAGATATCCTGCTTGGTAGAAGGGTTATGAGTAATCGTCATTGGCTCTTAGCTCAACCAGGAAGGGAAAAATAGGACTTGACTTTGACAACATCCTAGTTGTTAATATAGCTTACAATATAGTTAAGCAACAAACTTGTTGTTTTAAGTTGGGGCTAGAGGCTAGGGAGCGAGGAGATGAAATTATCGCAGTCTCCTGTAACTCCTAACCCCTAACCCCTAGTCCCTAGCCCCTTACAACCGAGAACACTAAACTCCATGACAGCCACCGTCAAGAAACTCGTCAACCAACCTTATAAGTATGGCTTTGTCACCGATATTGAGTCCGATATTATACCAAAAGGACTTAGTGAAGATGTGGTACGGCTAATTTCTGCGAAAAAGAATGAACCGGAATTCATGTTAGAGTTTCGGCTGAGGGCTTATCGGCAATGGTTGAAAATGACTGAACCCAATTGGGCACATGTTAACTATCCGCCGATTAATTACCAAGATATTATCTATTATTCTGCGCCTAAACAGCCTAAGAAAAAAATCAATAGTCTTGACGAAGTTGACCCCGCATTACTAGAAACCTTTGAAAAACTAGGTATTCCCTTATCCGAACAAAAAAGGTTATCTAATGTGGCGGTGGATGCCATTTTTGATAGTGTTTCGATTGCCACTACATTTAAAGAAAAATTAGGGAAAGCAGGAGTAATCTTCTGTTCCATTTCCGAAGCATTACAAGAACATCCCGAATTAGTCCAAAAATACCTCGGTAGCGTTGTCCCGATTGCCGATAATTACTTCTCTGCCCTTAATTCTGCTGTATTTAGCGACGGTTCATTTGTCTTTATTCCCAAAGGCGTAACTTGTCCGATGGAATTATCGACATATTTCCGGATTAATAGCGGAGATACCGGACAATTTGAACGGACATTAATTATTGCTGAAGAAGGGAGTTATGTTAGTTATTTAGAGGGCTGTACAGCCCCCATGTACGATAGCAATCAGTTACATGCAGCAGTAGTAGAATTAGTAGCCCTAGATAAAGCCGAAATCAAATATTCCACCGTCCAAAACTGGTACGCTGGAGACGAAAATGGGAAAGGCGGAATCTATAACTTTGTCACCAAACGCGGCTTGTGTAAAGGCATAAATTCCAAAATTTCCTGGACACAAGTAGAAACAGGTTCAGCAATTACCTGGAAATACCCCAGTTGCGTTTTAGTCGGCGATAACTCCGTCGGTGAATTTTACTCCGTCGCCCTCACAAATAACCGCCAACAAGCCGACACCGGAACCAAAATGGTACATATCGGAAAAAACACCCGCAGTACCATTATTTCCAAAGGAATTTCCGCCAGTAATTCGCAAAATAGCTATCGCGGATTAGTCAAAATTAGTCCCAAAGCCGCAGGTGCAAGAAACTATTCCCAATGCGACTCCATGCTAATCGGCGATACCGCCCAAGCCAACACTTTCCCTTATATTCAAGTAGAAAATAATACCGCCAAAGTAGAACACGAAGCATCTACCTCTAAAATAGGAGAAGAGCAATTATTCTACTTCGCCCAACGAGGTATTTCCGAAGAAGATGCCATCTCCATGATGGTAAGCGGATTCTGTAAAGATGTATTCAACCAACTCCCCATGGAATTTGCGGCAGAAGCAGATAAACTACTTAGTTTGAAGTTGGAAGGTACTGTTGGGTAAGAGGTGGGCGTATTCTTCTGGTGTTGTGTTTTTTAACGCAGAGGTACGCAGAGGGATTCACAGAGGTACGCAGAGGGTTTTTGAGGTGATAGAGTTGGAGATTAAAACCAATGAGTTTGATGGGGACTCTGTGTACCTCTGTGTTAACCTCTGTGTCCCTCTGTGTTGAAAAAGATATTGAGTTTTATGAAGTGGAGAAAAGATGATTCAGGAAAATAGTGAAGTGATTTTGTCGGTTAATAATTTGACGGCGAGTATTGATGGGAATCCGATTCTCAAGGGTGTGAATTTTGAGGTGAATGCTGGTGAAGTTCACGCGATTATGGGGTTAAATGGTTCGGGTAAGAGTACTTTTTCTAAGGTTTTGGCTGGGCATCCTGCATATAATGTGACTGGGGGTGAGGTTGTTTATAAGGGGGAAAATTTGTTGGAATTGGAGCCGGAGGAAAGGGCTTTAAGTGGGATTTTTCTGGCTTTTCAGTATCCGATGGAAATTCCGGGTGTGAGTAATTTGGATTTTTTAAGGGTGGCTTATAATTCTCGCCGGAAGCATCAGGGTTTGGAGGAGATGGATATGTTTGATTTTGAGGATTTGGTACAGGAAAAGTTGGATATCGTGAAGATGGATGCGAGTTTCCTGGAAAGGAGTTTGAATGAGGGGTTTTCGGGTGGTGAGAAGAAGCGGAATGAGATTTTGCAAATGGCTTTACTTGAACCAAGTTTGGCTATTTTGGATGAGACGGATTCGGGTTTGGATATTGATGCGTTGAGGATTGTGGCAAATGGGGTGAATCAGTTGGCTACTCCGGATAATGCGACGATTTTGATTACTCATTATCAGCGTTTGCTGGATTATATTGAGCCGGATTTTGTTCATGTGATGGCGGCGGGTAAAATTATTCGCACTGGTGGTAAGGAGTTGGCTTTGGAGTTGGAATCTCGTGGCTATGATTGGTTGCTGGAAGAGGAAGCTGTTGAGGTGGGTGTGTGATGAATTTACAAGTGTCTGTTAAGCCGGAAATTTCTTATTTTTCTCAGTTATTGGCTGAATGTCGGAAGACGGTGCCGATTGAGAGTCATGGTTTGTTAGAGTTAAGGAGTCATGCTTTTGCCATTGCTCAAGAGTTGGCTATTCCTACTCGTCGGGATGAGGAGTGGCGCTTTACTGATTTGTCTTCTCTGTTGGATTTGACTTTTCATGGGGTTGGGGTTACGGAAATACCTCGCTTCGATATTTCGCCGTTAATTTTACCGGAAGCGGTGGATAGTCGTTTGGTTTTTGTGAATGGGGTTTATAGCGATAGTCTTTCTGCTGTGGCTGGTTTGCCGGAAGGTGTATATATAGGTAATTTGGCTGGATTGCCTGGGCGATATGCTACTAAGGTTTGGGAATATTTGGCAAAGCAAGAGGGTAGTGCGGAAGTTTTTACGGCTTTGAATACGGCGGGCTTATCTGATGTAGCGATAGTTTGGGTGGGGAAAAATAACATAGTGGATAAACCTATCCATCTTTTATTTATCTCTACTACGAAAGAAGTACCGATTATTGCCCAACCTCGCGTTTTAGTGGTGGCTGAAGCTAATTCCCAACTTACCTTAATCGAAGATTTTGCTGCAAATGTGGCAGGTTGTGCTGATATTCCTCTTTATCATCCCTATTTTACTAATCAGGTGACGGAAATTTGGTTAGAGGAAAATGCCATAGTCAATCATACCCGCAAACAACGGGAAGCTGGCAATGGTTTCCATATTGGCAAAACTGCTGTTTCCCAAGCTAAAAATAGTCGCTATACCTGTAATGCAATTAGTTTGGGTGCAAAACTATCCCGCCATAATTTGGAAATCTGGCAAAAAGGGGAAACTACCGAAACATTTCTCAACGGTTTAACAATGGTAGGAGGACAACAGTTAGCAGATACTCATAGTAGCATCATGCTCAATCATCCCCACGGTATCACCAATCAACTACATAAATGTATTGTAGGCGATCGCGCTCATGGCATCTTTAACGGTAAAGTATTTGTCCCGCAAGCCGCTCAATTCACTAATGCCGGACAACTTAATCGTAACTTACTCTTATCTCCCCAAGCCAGAGTCCATACCAAACCCCAACTAGAAATCACCGCCGATCAAGTAAAATGTTCCCACGGTGCGACAGTCAGTCAACTTGATGCCGAAGAAGTATTTTACTTACAAAGTCGCGGCTTAAAGGAAGCAGATGCGAAAAATCTGTTAATTGATGCCTTTGTCGCAGAAATCATCAATCGCATTCCCTTAGCTTCCCTCCGGCACAGAATTTCTCAATGTACATCTTGTCGGACATCTTAGTTGGTATATCTTGTCGGACATCTTACTTGTTGGTTGTTGGTTATTTGTTATTGGTTTTTAGTTATCAGTCAAGCACAAATAACTAAAACTTAAAGACATCTTCTCCAGCAACCTTCCTCCTAAATTAACAAACTCCTCAAAAATCTCCGCGTACCTCCCTCAAACCTCTGCGTACCTCTGCGTTAAAAAAAAATCTTATTCAGAAGTATCCAGATATCATATTACCAACACCAAAATCAAAAGTTATGGATAATGTCTAACTACCAATCCCCCAAACAACAGCCAATCAATAACCAGTAAGACACAACAAACAACCAATATGACTCTCACCCAAGAAAAAACCATCCCTGCCAAAGTACGTGCTGATTTCCCAATTTTACATCAGGATGTCCACGGCAAACCCCTAATTTACCTAGATAATGCGGCTACATCTCAAAAACCCGTAGCAGTATTAGAAGCATTACGGGAATATTACGAAAAAGATAACTCCAACGTCCATCGAGGAATTCATACCCTCAGTGTCAGGGCAACAGAAGGATATGAAGGGGCAAGAGATAAAGTTGCAAAATTTGTCAATGCTGCCTCCCGTCAAGAAATTGTCTTTACCCGCAATGCCTCCGAAGCAATTAACTTAGTTGCTTATAGTTGGGGATTAAGTACCTTACAGCCAGGGGATGAAATTATTCTCTCCGTGATGGAACATCATAGTAATATAGTCCCGTGGCAAATTGTTTCCCAGAAAACTGGGGCAGTATTAAAATATGTAGAATTAACCGAAACTGAGGAATTTGATTTAGCACAATTTAAGTCCATAATTTCCGATAAAACTAAACTAGTTAGTGTAGTCCATGTTTCCAATACTTTGGGTTGTATCAATCCGGTAGAAGAAATAATTGCGATCGCGCATCGATATGGTGCTAAGGTTCTGATTGATGCCTGTCAGTCTGCACCTCATCTCCCACTTGATGTCCAAGTTATGGATTGCGATTGGTTAGTCGCATCAGGGCATAAAATGTGCGCCCCGACAGGGATTGGCTTTCTCTATGGCAAACTAGACTTACTTTTGGCAATGCCGCCATTTTTAGGTGGAGGCGAGATGATTGCCGATGTCTTTCTCGATTATTCCACTTACGCCGAATTGCCCCACAAATTTGAAGCGGGAACACCAGCAATTGGGGAAGCGATCGCAATTGGTGCAGCGATAGACTATCTTACTAGTGTGGGGATGGATAATATCCACGCTTATGAGGAAGAATTAACAGCTTATTTGTTTAAGCAATTAGGCGGTATTCCTAACCTAAGAATTTATGGTCCTCAACCTACAGCCGATGGGAAAGGTAGGGCAGCATTAGCCGCATTTACAGTTGAGGGATTAGATGCTAGCGATTTAGCTACAATGTTAGATCAAGAAGGAATTGCCATTCGTTCCGGACATCATTGTACTCAACCTTTGCACCGAATTTTAGGGATATCGGGTACGGCGCGGGCGAGTTTGTATTTTTATAATACTAAGGAAGAGATTGATGGGTTTATTGTGGGGTTGAAGGAGACGATTGATTTTTTCCATAGCGTGATGGAGTAGGGGTGAGTTTGGGAAGAAATTTTGGCTAATTGAGGATATGTTTTTCCTGACAAGCTGTCCTAATTATTGGGGTGTGTTTTTTTACCCAGAGGTATGCAGAGGTTAGCACAGAGGTGGTAGAATGCGATCGGGTAAAAGTGGAGTGGATATTGTTTACACTCCTGTTTGGGAAAATAGCGCCTAGCACTCAAGTTGGGACAAATCCAAGAGATAGAGAAATGATGACAATCTCAACCCTAGCGGAACAAAGAACAGTACTGCAAAACATTAGTTGGGAAACCTTTGAAATTTTACTACAAGAGACAGGTGAAAATAGAGGTTTCCGATTTGCTTATGATTGCGGCACTTTAGAAATTATGACTCCTCTTTACGAACACGAAAATCCGAAGATTCAGTTCGATCGTTTGATTTTTGCTCTAGCTGAAGAATTAGATATTGGAATTAAAAGTGCTGGTTCCATGACTCTAAAACGCCAATCGGTTAAACGAGGAATAGAACCAGATAATTGTTACTATATTCAAACAGAACCAATAGTCAGAGATAAGCAAGAATTAGATCTGAAAATTGATCCGCCACCCGATTTAGCGATTGAAATTGATATTACCAGTAGTTCATTGAATAAATCGGAAATTTACGCAGCCTTGGGTGTACCGGAAATTTGGCGATATAATGGGCGAGTTTTGAAATTTTATCAGCTAGTAGATGGAGAATATATTGAGCGTGAGTTTAGTCTAGCTTTTCCCCTAGTATCGGTAAGGGAAATCAGCCGATTTATTGAACAACGGAAAACTATGGGAGAAATTGCACTAGTAAAATCATTTCGGGCTTGGATTAGAGATAAAATAGTGGAAAATACTGGAGATAAAGACTAATGAGTCAACGACGTGAGTTACCAGACTGGAAACAAATATATCAGGAAAAAGAAGCAGAAACCATGGCTTGGTTTAATCCGGATATCGATGCGGATTTAGACAAAGCCTTAACCAAGCTAAACCTTAAGGAAGGAAAAGCATTAGATTTGGGAACAGGTCCCGCTACCCAAGCAATAGCCTTAGCTAAACTTGGCTTTACAGTCACAGGCACAGATATTTCCGATGCTGCGATTAGTCGGGCAAAAGGCATCGCCCAAGAATTGGGATTAGATATTGACTTCAGACAGGATGATATCCTCAATAGTAAGTTAGAAGAAACCTTTGATATTGTATTCGATCGCGGTTGTTTTCACGTCTTTCATGAGGAACAAAGACAAGATTATGTTCGCAATGTCAGTAATTTAGTCCAGCCCAAAGGTTATCTTCTCCTGAAATGCTTTAGTCATTTGGAAACTCGCCCAGATGGTCCTTATCGATTTACTCCACAAGAGATTGGGGAAATTTTTGCGGGTGAATTTCAGTTATCTTCGGTTGAGGATACGGTGTATCAAGGGACGATGGAGGTATTTCCGAAAGCGCTATTTTGTGTGTTGGAGAAAATTTGAATTAGAAGGGGAGGGGAAAGTATTTATGTGGGGTGGGGATTGCCCAGTCTACTTGTTAATGCTATGTATTAAATCCCACATATTTAGATTGACAGCTCAATTTGATGGAATTAAATCTTGATTATCCAGATCAAAATCAATGAAAGAAGACAAAGAAGAACAAAATTTTAAAAGTGCAGCAGACCTAATATTGGCTGGTGCAGGTGCAATTGCTTCCGCAATTCCTGGATTATCTGCTGTGGGAGGTATGATTAGCTTTGGACAATTTGCATGGCTACAAGAGAATCAGGTAAAATTTCAAAAGATGGTCGAAAATGAGTTTAGAATAATTGGAGAAAAGCTTGATGAAAAGATTGACAGAGATGCGATTGAATCAGACGAGTTTAAGTCACTGATGCTAGAAATAGTTGAAGTCGCAATGAAATCATCTTCTGAACTAAAACGCCAAGCTCTTGCCAAAGCCATAGTTAACTCTGTAACAATACCAAAAAGTAAGTTCACTGGTAAATCTATTCTGCTTAGGATTATTTCTCAAATGTCAGATGAAGAAATGGCGATACTTCAGTTATTGTACGAAATCAAACATGATAAAAGTAAATATGAAAGTAAATATGAAGGTGCTACTACATCACATATATCATATAAACTGGAATGGAATAAAGAAGATACTCTGGTTACCTGTCAAGCATTACATCAACTTAGTCTGGTGAAAGAACCCTATCGTGAGTTTGATACCCAACCATCTGGAACTCCCGATGATATTCCTCATGGTACTGGATCTATGGGTAATTCTGGCGGCAAAGTATATTATTATTGGCGAATAACCGCTTTAGCAGAAAAATTGATCAAATGGTGTAGTGATATTTAAGAAAATTTTGTGTCACATCTATATATAGAAAAATATACTAGCAACAAAAACGAAACCTACTTAATCGCAAATCCAGATTGAAATCAAATCGAATCTGCCATCCGCGAGTTAGATGGTATAGCAACCGCCACATTGGTTAATACATCAATAACGTCATGAATAGAGCCGAGAAGCCTTCCTGAGTAAACGGTTTGATCTACATCAAATAACTGTCAACTGTCCACTATCAACTGTCCACTGCTATAATACCAAAACCTTAGTAATATTAGGAGAAGATGATGAAACTTACATCACTATTGGCGGTGGCAATGGAGGAAAATATATTGTCTCAGTAACCTGTGATAATCTTAAATTCCATAATTTAGTGGATTTATCAAAACCTCCTCAAACAGAAACGCTGATAGTTGGCGGGCAAGAAGGAATTTATCATGCTAAAATGTGCATTGATTTGCTTCATTGTCTCTTAGCAGCTAGAACATTTGCCGAATCTGGCAAACTTGACTTATTGCTTTCTTCGGAAACAGAGAATTTCTTAGTAGCAGCGTAATAAATTAGTAGCAGCTTAATAAATATTTCTAGTCTATATAGCCGTGTTTTCCTGATGAGGGTGTTTGGCATGAGTAAAACTATCGGTAATTGAGGTAAAACCAGTCATGAAACTCAAATCTATAGCATTAGCAACTCTTTGCAGTTTACCCCTTGCTTTCTCTCTATCCTTTGTCACAGCAGCACAAAAATCAAACCAACCCTGTCAAGCCTCTTTAGATACTAGCGGACAAACTGACGACGAGACTAACAACTGTCCGACAACTGTGGGTAATTTTTCGATTGTCGGAACTTTTGCTAACTCTAATTGGCAGGCTTCTTTTGGGGCATGGGAACCTGGTTATTATATCCTCTATGTGAAAAATAAGCAAGATGGTACTAGTATTAATCTTACAGGTTTCGATGTTATCGGTACGACGAACAGACCCCAATACCGATTCACTGATGAAGAGAAAAATATGACATATATTGTCACTTTTCGCTATTCAGATGAGAACACTATTCGCTTAGAAATATATCAAAATAATCGGACGATATGCAATCAATTGCTGACACGGGAATCGGATCGACTGCTTGGGGGACCTTAATGTGAAGTTTTGCAAACTGCAGGCAACAGCGCTTTGCGATTGCCTGCGGCAGGCTTCCCTATCGCAATTAGTCGAAATGGTGCGTTATCTTCCCATAACGCACCCTACAGATAGAGATTTGGCGTAATTCATTTTAGTTTTAAAGTTATCGATGTAAAATGATGATATTTGCCAGGTAAATTCGTGAGACTTGTTTCCGGTAGCGATGAAATGGAGCTTAATTTTCAACAATCAGATAGTATCTTAGACATCACCGGATCGTATCTCAGGGAATTCGTCGCCCCTGTAGCCTCAGAAATTGATACCAATCCAGAAGCATTACAAGAGGCTATAAAAGGAATGTGCGACTACAATTTGCTAGCGCTACAACTTCCTAAAATTTGGGGAGGTGCTGAAGTTAGCGAATTAACTTATCGTCAATTCCAAACACTCGTAGCCAGATACTCTGGTGCATTAGCCTTTCTCCAAACTCAACACCAAAGTGCCGCCGGATTCATAATTAATAGTGAAAATGAATACTTAAAAGAGAAATATCTACCCTATATGGGAAACGGGAAAATTTTAGTAGGAGTAGGATTTTCCCAACTGCGACGCAGAGGAAATCCGCTACTCAAAGCTATTCCCATATCTGGCGGGTATCAACTAATTGGTACAATACCTTGGGTAACAGGTTATGGATTCTTTCAAGACTTTATTATTGGCGCAACACTACCAGATAGCAAAGAAATTTACGGCATCATCCCCTTCACCCAAACATCATCGTTAGTAGTAAGCGCTTCAGCGCCATCTTCCCAAACAAAAACGTTAGTAGTAAGCGCTTCAGCGCCATCTCCCCAAATTACCCAAATCAAATTTAGCCAACCCATGGAATTAGCAGCCATGGCATCAACTAACACAGTCACAGCAACGCTCACAAATTATTTCCTACCAGAATCGCAAGTTATTGGCATCAGAAAAGCAGGCTCAATTCATGAAAACGACAAAAAAAATATCCTCAATCATAGTTTTCTCGCCCTTGGGTGTGCCAGGGCTGGATTAGATATAATAAAATCCGCCGCTAAACAGAAACAACTAAATTTTATTAATTCAGCCTTTGACTGCCTTCAGGCTGAATTAAATCGCTGCGAATCCGATACCATCCATGCTTTATCTCCAGAATTGCGATCTTGGGAAGAACGATTAAAATTGAGATCCTGGGCAATTAACTTGGCACAACGCTGTGCTAATGCAGCAGTAACCGTTTCCAGTGGTGCAGCTAACTATCAATATCATCCAGCACAGCGAGTATCTCGCGAGGCATTAATGTTTACTGTGGCAGGGCAAACTACTGATGTGATGGCAGCAACTTTGAAGTTGTTATGTATAGCGAGGGACTAGGGGCTAGGGGCTAGGGGCTAGAGCAGAAAGCTGTTTTTTCCTCAACCATTAGCAATTAGCCATTAGCAATTTGCCATTAGCAATTAGCCATAAAAATTCCCCCTCATATCCATGAATATAAAAGGGGGAAAATGCCAGACAAACTCAATTACCAGAAGGAATATTTAAGAAATTAACCCAAAGCTTCCAAATAATCGCGGACTCGATTGCGACGTTTGGGTTGACGTAACTTTTGCAGGGCTTTGGATTCAATTTGGCGAACTCGTTCCCGAGATAAATCTAAAGCGCGACCAATTTCTGCTAAAGAATAAGCATGACCATCTTCCATGCCAAACCGCAAGGAAATTACATCCCGTTCCCGACTAGTTAAATCTGCTAAAAGATTTTGCAAATCGCGATGAAGAGCTTCTCGCATTAAAATATCTTCAGGAGAAGTTTCCTCAGTTTCCAACAAATCGCCTAATTCTGTATCCTTTTCTTTCCCTACCTTAATCTCTAAAGAAACAGAACGAGGTACTCGCAGCAAAACTTCGCGCACATGGGGTGCTTCCATATTTAACTCTTTAGCAATATCTTCAATGGTAGCGGTACGACCTCTTTCTTGAGAAATTTTGCGTTGAGCTTTTTTGATTTTATTTAGTTTTTCAGTAATGTGGACGGGCAGGCGAATGGTACGGCTTTGAGTAGCAATTGAACGAGTAATACCCTGACGAATCCACCAATAAGCATAAGTACTAAAGCGATAACCTTTCGTCGGATCGAATTTATCAACTGCCCGTTCTAATCCTAACGTACCTTCTTGAATTAAATCTAATAGTTCCAGACCGCGATTTTGATACTTTTTCGCCACCGACACCACTAGGCGCAGGTTAGCTTTGATCATGTGTTCTTTTGCTCGGATACCATCAGCTTGAATATGGTCTAATTCTTTAACCGTCATTTGGGCCAACTCAGCCCAACGCCGTTTCCCAGCAGCCATGGTAGGTTTGAGTGCCGAGACTTGAACGCCAGCAGTCGTAGCCCAACGTTCCAATGACGGGCGGTGTCCTAACTGAGATACTAAGCGATCGTGAACATCAATAAGATGAACAAAATCCTGAATAATTGGCTCATCAGATGTGGCAGACTGGGTTCGCAAGTCCAACAGTCGCATATAACGCTGTACTTTTTGGGCTTCCGAAACTTCCTCATCTCGCCTCAGTAAACGAACCCGACCAATTTCCTGAAGGTATATCCGAACTAAATCGGTGGTACGACGGTTGGTAGTTTTGGCAAAATCGGTAGCATCTATTTGCTCGATTTCCAAGTCCACCAAATCATCCACTGGACTTTCCAGATCTTCTGTATCCTTCAGCTCTAGGCTGTAGGCAGGCATTTCTTGGTCGAATTCCATATCGGCATAGAAAGGAGTGGCTGGCATAATGATCTCTTAATTACAAACGATGACTGGCGTGTCACCACTTACTTCACTAGAATTCCCACCCTGTATGACCATATAACAGGTCTTATACTTTGATAACCGAGAACGATTTTCAGTTTCCACTGCTCGTTCGATCGATATCTACTGTTCTAGTAGTTTCAGCCTCAGTCCCTACTGTAATATTGGTGTTACACCTAACCTCTATTTGCAGTAGGATAACTGCACTGTTCCTCTAGCAGTTAGTATAAGTGATTCACTATTGAGGAATGGTGACCTTGGTCAAAGGCTGTATCAATCTACATCACTAATTGGGTGAATTCCTGAAAGAATTGCTAAGTTTCGGATCGAATTTGGGAAGAAGTCGGGAAATCGTCACCCCAGGATGCCAGTTTTATGTAGTTTTATGTAGCTCCATCTGACCTGGGCACACCTTTTTGACAAGGTTATGTGCGATAACACAGACTGTGCAAGGGTTTTAGCAATAATTGTCCCCCAGGAGGCTCATGAGGTGGAAGATCTGGGTTTAAGAGCGATCGCAATCTCTTCTATCCTGTAAACTTATGGGCTATGGGTCGATTCCGCATCTCGATCAAGCTCACCTGAGTTCGACGAAAGAGCCGAAGCTGAAAGCCAGTAAACAAGAGCTTTACAGCATTTTAAGCTCAAATCTCTTA
>DOIX01000309.1 GCA_003511885.1 Cyanobacteria bacterium UBA11153 | reverse complement strand
GCTCCTTTTTTTATTAAGCTGCTGCGCATTTAAACCGGATATTTTCAAGTTAGGGAAAAAGTTATCAAACCTTCTCCCCAGCTCCCCTGCACCCCTGCTCCCCCTCATTCAAAACAGATAAATTAAATGCGTAATGGCTTACAAACCTGACTGCGATACTTTTTTTCATCAGCTAGAAGTTACAAGGCGTTTGCGCAGAGACTCAGAGCGACGCTTGGCTGTATCATTTTTGGGATCGTACTTTAGTACTTCTTCATAAGTTTCTACTGCTTGGGTTACTAGCTTCTTTTTTTCATAAGTATGACCTAAATTATTGAGTGCTGTGATATAATTTGGTTCCAGCTTTAATGCTTCTTTGTAATTACGAATGGCAATATCGTATTGTTCTTGGGCAAAGTAGGCAAAGCCCATGGCATTATAAACTGGGGCTAAGTTTTGCGATTCAGCATCTAAAGCTTTAAGGGCTTTTTGAAATAAAATAATTGATTGGGCAAATAGTTTTTTATCTAAATAGATGCTACCCAATTCGTAATATTCTTCGACTGTGCCCCGCTCGTTTTGGAGCTTTTTTTCTAGGCGAGAGAGGGCACTTTCGAGTTTTCGAGTTTTCAGCACTTGGCGGATGACGGCAAAACCAGCAGCACCAAGCAGTAATATCAAAACAGAGAGATAAATAAGTGGAAGTGAGCTATCCATGGGTAATTGAATTATAACGGTTTTAACTATTTCGCTCAAAATGACGATCGCTGATAAATAGCTGCTTTCTGTTGTGTTAACAATCGCCGAGCTTGTCCTGGTGATATGGCAATATTAGGGTAAGCCCCACGCAGCAGCGCGTTGGGTTAGCCATCCTTCTGTTTGCCAACGCGCGATCGCACTATTGATCTTGCGCCGCAACTGATTATACTGCAATCCTTTGGGCATTACCACACATAAGGCTTCGGCTGATAGCTGTGCCCGTAGCATTTGATAATCGGGATATTCTTGTATCCAGCCTGCGAGGAGGGTGGTATCGGCGGCAAAGGCGTTGACGCTACCATTTTCTAATTGCGATCGCGCTTCTTGGTAGGAATCGACTCCTACTAGCTTTGCCTTTGGTAAAGCATACCGCACAATTGCAATAGTGCTGGAGCTATTTAGTACGGCTATGGTTTTGGTTGCTAAATCCCTTAATTGCGTAATTGATTTATCTTTGACGATTAAACCTGTACCATCTAGATAGTAAGGGATGCTGAAGTTTACTAGTCTAGCGCGGGACTCTGTGAGGGTTACTCTGGCAATGGTGATGTCAACTTTACCATCTAATACTGCGTTAATGCGATCGCGATTTGTCACTGGTTGCCATACTATTGCGTCGGGATTTCCTAAAATTTCTTCGGCTAGGCGTTTGGCGATATCTATTTCTAATCCTTGTAGGTTACCATTACCATCCCTAAATCCCAAAGGACGAAGATTATCTTTGACTCCCACTATCAATTCTCCCCGCTCCTGAATCTCTTCTAATTCCGCTGCCTTAACTGAGCCTCCTCCTATCAATGATACCGCTAGCAACCCAATTACCAAGCTGATGTTAAATAACTTTTGGGACATTGGTTGTTGGTTCTTAATTTTTGGCTTTTTTGTTCTTTTTTCTTTGTTAATTTAACAGAGAATAATTGCGCTCCGCTCTTCCCCATTCCTACTTCAGGATTTGCTCTTTCATTTTCTATTTACAACAAATAACAAATAACTAATAACAAATAACCGATCCCAATCAACCAAAAACCAATAACAAATAACATATTTATTGTCCAGCTTTGGCTGCTAATTCCACCACTTTGTGGAAGCTAGCGGGATCCAGTACTGCTAATTGTGCTAACATTTTCCGGTTGATTTGGATGTCAGCTTTTTTCATTTTACCGATAAACTGACTGTAGCTCATGCCATGCTGACGTACAGCGGCATTAATCCGAGTAATCCAAAGGCGGCGAAAATCCCGTTTGCGCTTGCGGCGATCCCGATATGCGTTGCGCAAGGCTTTCATCACCTGTTGATTGGCGGTGCGGAAGAGTGTTGAGTGGGAGCCTCGGAAGCCTTTGGCGAGTTTGAGAATTTTTTTGCGGCGTTTGCGAGCAACGTTACCGCGTTTTACTCTGGTCATTGTACTTAATTGATTATTACTAGTTAGTTTTTGGGCGTGAAAAATCTACAAATAGGGCAGCATCAGGCGCACATTTTCGGCATCTCTTTCGTTAACATCTGTTTTGCCGGAGATACGGAGTCTGCGTTTGGCGTTTTTGTGTTCAAGGAGGTGGCTTTTAAAGGCTTTACGCCGTCTAAGTTTGCCGTTTCCGGTTACTTCAAAACGCTTTGCTGCTGCTCTGCGGGTTTTTAGTTTGGGCATGGACTGACTTTAATGATGGCACGATCTACTATTATACTATAACAGTGGACAATAGACAGTGGATAGTAGACAGTGGATAGTGGACAGTGGGCACTGGATAGGTTAAGACATTCTCAATTCCTCAAACCCTTGATTAGACAGATTTCTGCCCTAGCCACGAGCCAATTGCCCCTAGTCCCTTGCTATAACATCTCCAAATCATCTACAAATGAATAAAAATTGTCTGGTTTAATCCTTGGACATTCAATTCTAAGCGAGATTTTAGTTTATCTACCAATAATTTGCCGCTGTAGTTGGAATGGAAGAAGGTGAAGCTTAATTCCTGACTATTTGGAGAGGTGATGGCGGCATCGCCAATGTTAATCTGGGATTGTTTGGCATCAATTCGCACTTCCCGATTGTTAAGGGAATCGGTAATGAGAATTTGTTTGCTCTCCTTCATGATTTTTACAACTAGGTGACGGATTTTAAATTGGAGGATGTCATTCTCTAGTTTGGTGATTTTCGTATCCCTTGGCAATCCTTCAATTGATTTTATGCCAATGGGTATATTGCTAGTTAATTTAGCTTCTTGGTGAGGAGAAGAGCGCGATTTAATCTCGAAAATTGAGTCGTTTTTATCTCGATTTTCTTGACTTCCTATGGTAAAATAATTAATTGTTTCTTTTCCGGTTATTGGGCGCTGTTTGGGTGCTGTTGGTGGAATGGGGGATAGGGAATCGATGGAAATTTGCCAAGCTTGGGCTTTTTTGAGTAATTCTGATTGAGTTTTGATAAAGGTTTGTGGTTTATTTTGGTGTCTGGCATAGTCAACTTGTTTCTTTTTGGTGACAAGCCAGCGCTCTCTGGCAAATTGAGATATTTCTGGCTCGGAATCTTCGATAAATTCTTCATAAAATTCTAGGGTATTTACTAAACCTCCCAGTTTTTCTAGGGCAATGCCTAGATGGTGGATTGATAAATGGTTTTGCCATGCTGGATTTGATAAAACTTGGTCTTTAATCAGGGTAGCATAACTTTTCCGTTGTTCTTTAGTAAGATCTTCGCGTTTTAAGTCAGAAAGGGCTAATTCGTAAACGATATCGAACTTGAAGAGAGCTATTTTCGATGGGGAGCCAGTGACAGAATCAAGATATTTATTAATTGTCTCTATGGCTTCACCCCAGTAATTTTTCCGAAAAAAGTATTGACAGATAATTGTCAGGAGTTTGATAGTAACTCCACCTTGACTAGCTCGACGGAAGGATTCTTGTGCCTTGATTAATTCATCCATCCAAATATATACAATCAAGGCTTGTTGATACTGAGCCTGATTTTCTAGGGCTAGAGCAACATATTTGAGCCAATTGCGATCGCGCGGTTTGCCTGCTTCTTCCCATTCGATCGTGATAAGATCGTATCTTGCGGCTTTTTCTAGATATGCTAAACCATCCGGTATCCCCATTAATTTGGCTTTGGCTCGATGGTATAAAGGATTTTGGGTTGCCTGACAGGTTTCCCACTGCCATATTGCCTGTTGATAATTTTGAGCGAGGTAGAAACAATCGCTGGCAAGAAGGTTAAGTTGGGCATTAAAGTTTAAGTTGGTTAATAAGTCTCCAAATTTTTGCCATGTCTCTGATGTCACATCTGTCAGAGTTTTTAAGCTCTCAATTCTCTTGCCATATTCGATGATGGTTTGTTTCCATTGTCGGGTATTGGTTAATTCTTCGCCTTTACTTGTGAGTTGGTATTGTAACTCGAAGGCTAAGGAGGTAAAATTATCGAGCGCGGCTAAATCTTGAGGTGAAGATGCCATAAAAATGGCGAGATGTCGCTCGATTGTTTGGGTGGCAGGATGTTGTTGATACCAATTCACTAATTCTTGCCAAGAGCATCCTGCCCAGAAACAATCCCAAGCGAGAGTATCATTACCCAATTCCTGAAAAATAGTGCCAGCTTCCTGAAATTGTCCTTCAAATTTAAGCGCCCAAGCTTCGCAAAATTTCCCTTTAATATGGTCGCCAAGATCGGTGTAGAATTGTTTAGCACGTCTTAGTAAACTAGAATTTTCTGCGGTTAAGCCTTTGGTTTCAAACTCAATTGCGATCGCAATTGGCTCTAATTCTTGCAATTCCTCCATGGTTTTGGGAGTACCAGGAGTTAAGGTTTTTACCTTATCTTGCCAGATATCCGTGTTTTTGGCAAATCCCAGCATGGCTTGGAGGAGGGCTTCATCGCTGGCATATTCCCACAATTGGCGATCGCCTTTTTCTGAGTCTACCACAAAGAGATATGCGGTGGCTCTGCTGGCAGCAACGTATAGTTTATTGAAAAAGTATTCAATTTTAATTTTTTCGTCTATAGGTTGTTTTTTGAGATTCCAGACGTTTTGGTTGCAAGCTTCGCCAAATTTATAGAGGATAACTTTTTTGAATTCTAATCCTTTGGCGGCAACGGCACTTAAAATATTCTTAATTGGCTCTGGGGATTGACGGGTGGGTTTTCTTTCCCTATCTCCATTGCTATCTGGTTTTGCTTGGTTTGATTTTGCCTCTACCACTGGGGTATTTAATTGAGGAAAAATTTGAGAAAGAATTTCATCTTCTTTCACATAAGCGGCTTCTTCCCCTTCTTCACAAGGAACAATGACAATTGTATCTTTAATATAATTGGCTAAGGCACTGGCAGTAATATTTTGGTTAAGGATAAACTTTTGAGGTTCGGGAAAATTGCCGGGATGCCATGGGGTTTGCGGTTTAATTTCCTGAATATTAAATAAGACATAGCGCCATAACTGAATTAAATTAATAAATTCAACAATCGGAGGAGTGGAACGATAATTAAAAGTTAATTCTTGGAAATTAACTGCTAGCTTTAATTGTCCCGCAGGATCGATTGCCGTAATTACCTCTCCATCGAAAGCAGATTGAATACTAGACCACCGAAATCCTGTGGGATTTAAAGTTTGAAAAGGATCTCCAGCAAAAGAAAAAGGTAGACAATTAATAGGCCGATATCCTAAATTATATTGAGAAAATAAGGATAATTTCATAATAAGCTGAAGTTCCAGACGAGTAAAGTCTTGTGCTTCATCACAAAAAATTGCCACATAATGAGGATGATAACACTTAAGTTCCAGAACTCTAGCAATTAAATCTTGATCGTCCCAATAACCCTCTTCTTGGGTAATGTGCTTATACCAACGTTCCCAAATACTATCATAAATACCTTGAAACTTCTCCAAATCGATAGTTCTTTCTTTGCGCGGCACTTCTTCCTGATAATCTTCAGGAGTCATGGCTTCCGGTTGTCCGTAACCTTTAATAAAACTGCGAATTACATGCCAAGAAGTTTCGGGAGAGTAATCTCGATATTGGCGGAGCTTAAGAATAGCCTTAGCGAAAGACTCGTGAGGACAAAATCCATTATATAGTTGTTTAAATCGATGAAAAGAGATGTATTTATCCGGATTAAACCTACTTTGCTCTTCCGGTGGTAATAAATTAA
Source organism: Cyanobacteria bacterium UBA11153 (assembly GCA_003511885.1). GTDB lineage: Bacteria > Cyanobacteriota > Cyanobacteriia > Cyanobacteriales > Coleofasciculaceae > Limnofasciculus. The sequence continues at coordinate 1,520 of DOIX01000309.1, read as the reverse complement.
ATAAAAACTTCTGAAAAGGCTGAAAACAGCTATCGATATCCGGCAATTCATCCATCTGACTTCTTTCTGTCAGAAAACGATGGTGAGAGGAAAGTAACCGCTTCACCCCATCTCTAGCTACATCCAGTAACCGCTCATTATAAGTCAAAAATAACAACTCACCTGGCAGAATTTCACTCCGGCGCTCTCCCTGTTCGTTATAATATTTTCGATAGCAGTAATCAGCAAATAAATAAATCAGCATCGTAGACTTACCGCTACCCGCCCTGCCATTAATAAACAGAGGTAAAGTACTGCTACCACCAGGAGTAGAAACAGATTGCAAAATCTGTTCCTCTTCCGGAGAAAGAGCCAAATTTGCTTCCGCTCCTCCCTCAATAGCCAACCAACTTTCTTCATCAGCCAAGAGATAAGCAGGATAGGATCTTCTCGCAAAAGGAGTTAATTCATGAATATTTAATTCCCTCGCCAAAATATTATCAGTATTGGCACCATTAAACAGAGCAGTCTTATTACCAACCTCAGCAACATCTTGACTCGAAGGCTTGCGATCAAAAGCCGCCAACAAAAACAAAACACCACCAATAGTAGCATCAGTAGTTTTAATCTGACTGTAGAGAATATAGCGATAGATTCGCTCGCCTTCGGCATCGTAATTTCCACAAAGTTTAATTCGATCCGGAGTAATCTTGCCATCTTCCGTAGTCAGGAGAGTGCGCTCCTCTTCCTCTCTTTGAACTTCCTGTCCCCACAATAAAGTATCACCATCATCCATATCTGTAGGGAGAGAAGATGTCAGCGTACCGCTATTGATTTGCGCCACTAATTGATAATAATATCTCCAATTCTTTTTAATATTCGGTTGGCTAAAATTACTCACCCACTCCTCAGTCTCACAAATAATCCAATCCCCATTTGTCCTTTCCATTTGCCAACCAGGTGGCTCCAACCAAGGACGAAAATTATGCGGTAATTCCGGAAGGACTTCAATTGGATTTTTCTGAATTTTACTTAGAGCAACACTTTCTCTAATCCCATCAAAATCTAATAAAGATTGCCAATGAATTTTCCCGTATTCTCCAGGCGCATTGAGAAAATCATCATATTCTCTTGCCCCGCGATTAAAAATATCCAAAAAACAAAGAATCTCATCATCATCAACCTTAACAACACGACAGATAACTCTGTAATTAAGGATGCGACGCTTGAGGTAAGGATAAACTCTCTCAAAATGGGCTTGAGCTTCATCAAGGCGCTGAGTCTCCAAATTATCACAGAGACTATAAATGCGATCGCGAATATTGTACCTTTCTGCTTTACGATTAAACTCTGAAGTCCGATAGACGTACATTTATCTGATTCCACTCTTCCCGATTTTCCCATCTATGTCCTATATTAGATCGAGCTTTGCGATCGTGGCAGTTACTTGATGATGTTTTGGTAAAATTGCCACAGCGCAATTCTCTCGCCGTATCGCCGCTACAGAAATTGTTAAACCCCACATTCCGCAGATATTGAAG
>DOIX01000179.1:20334-29070 GCA_003511885.1 Cyanobacteria bacterium UBA11153 | reverse complement strand
CTGCCTCACGAAAAGACTTTTTCAGCAAACCCTAAATATTTATATCCGAATGCTTCACCCTCCCTTCACTATTGATGCTTTAACTGCCTTGTCTACTGCTGTACAAGGCAGACTGTGCAATGGTTTTATCCATAGTTCATAGTTGTCACCCCGTCAGCCAGAGACCCCGCATAGCTCTCGCTAACATCGATCGCTTAAAAGACGGTGCCAAAGAGCTTCTATAATGTTTTGGTAGAAATCTGAGGAATCAGACATGAGGTTTCAGAATACTTGTGTTCTTCTGGTTTTTGGGGTAGCTGTGCTGGGCTGGAACTTCCCTCTGTTCAAAGTAATGCCAACTTTAGGAGTAGAGGTAGATCCGGCAAAGGTTTTAGCACAAAGCAATATTGAGGAATTACCTCCTGATTTTCAAGGTGCGCCACCTCCTCCAGGAGGAAATCCTCTGCCACCTCAACGTCTGCGACAAGAAGTAGAGCCTTTGCCTAGAGATTTTCGCGTACCTGCCCTCCAATCAGATTATACTGGTGACCTCTGGATTGGCTCTTGGTTGGGTTTGGCAAGAATTAATCCTCATAGTGGCAAGGTGGAGGCGCGAATTGATTTACCCAATTACACGATTGGTGCTTTGGCACAAGATAAAGTAGGACGGATTTGGGTGGGGACTTATGATGGTTTGGTTCGAGTCGATCCTCGCAGTAATGAGGTGACAGGACAAAATTTTACATTGCCTTCCAATCGGGTATTGTCTTTATTGGTGGATAAGCGAGGCTATCTTTGGGTAGGTAGCGATCGCGGTTTGTCCCTCATTAGTCCGGATCGGGGCTTCTTGATGACTACTTTACAAGAGCTTCCTGGTGTTAGTGCTAATGCTTTAGCTTTGGATCGGGATGGTCAATTGTGGGTGGGTACTCTGGAAGGATTGGTACGGGTTGATACTAAGAGTGCTTTTGCGATCGGACGGATTACTGATATTCCAGGCACTATTGTCCAATCTATGACTGCTAGCCCTGATGGGATGTTGTGGGTAGGTACTCCTAATAGTTTACTGGTGATTAATCCTCGAACTGGCGAAATTTTACGCTCGGTTACGCCATTGCGAGGACGTAGCGTTACTTCGATTCGCTTTGCTTTGGATGGTAGTGTTTGGGTGGGTACGGAATATGGTTTATTAAAAATCAAAGCGGCAACGGGTGCTGTATTGGGAGAATTGACTAATCTACTTTCAAATCATGTTCTTTCTCTTGCTCCTGATACTGGTAATAAGTTATGGGTGGGAACTACGGAAGGATTGGCTTGGATTAGTTTGTCTAGTGGCACGGTAAGACCCCATTTTGCTTTTGTCAAAGATCCTCCCGATCGTTATTAATTATTGGTTATTGGTTATTGGTTATGAGTTATTTTTTATTGAATTGTCGCTCGATTATAACTAGAACCAACAAATAATGGTTAATATCCAACAACTAAAACAATGGAAACAGGAAGGGCGACGAATTGTTGTCCTAACAGCTTGGGATTTTGCGATCGCGCAGTTGTTGGATCGGGCGAATGTGGATATGATTCTCGTAGGCGATTCTCTGGGGATGGTAACTTTGGGCTATGAAACTACGTTACCTCTAACTCTGGAGGAAATGTTGCACCATACCAAGGCTGTATGTCGTGGCGTAAAACAAGCTTTGGTTATTTGCGATTTGCCTTTTATGAGTTATCAGGAAAGTTCCCAACAGGCTATCCATTCCGCAGGTCGGGTTTTGAAGGAAACTGGGGCACAAGGGGTAAAGTTGGAAGGAGGATATCCCGCTATGGTGGAAACGGTGGCACAATTAACTGCGATCGGGATTCCGGTGATGGGACATGTGGGATTAACGCCGCAGTCGGTTCATCGCTTAGGCTATCGTCAACAGGGGAAAACTCCAGAGGATGCTCGGAGAATTTTACAAGAGGCAATCGCACTTGAGGAAGCTGGGGCTTTTGCGATCGTTTTGGAGCATATTCCTGACAATCTAGCCAAACAGATTACACAAAAATTAGCTATTCCTACAATTGGGATTGGTGCGGGATCGTCTTGTGATGGACAGGTTTTGGTGACAGGAGATATGTTAGGTTTGACGGAACGACAACCTCCTTTTGCTAAGTCTTATGTAAATTTGCGGGATATTATTACTGATGCTGTGCGGAATTTTAGTGCCGAAGTCCGAGAGGGTAAATTTCTCGACCCCTAAAACCTGGGGTCTACCGTACTTAGCACACTAAGTACGGTAGACCCAAACTTCTGTTCTGACATTGATAAGCTGCTACGCATTTAATTTGTATATCCCCACACCAAAAAACCCACACCCCACAGCCCTTTCGACAAATTTCCTATCCAATTTAGATGTGCCGTAGCTTATCTGCTCCTGCCTCAATTTAAAATTGTACATTTCCTTGAACTACTTGCTTGAGAGTAGTTAGGGTTTCCAGACTAATCATCCCCCGACGATAGCCTTTCTGATTCGACATACCCAGAAAAACGGCATCTCCCCGTTTGGGATTGCGTGAAAATTGGGGTGAGGAATTAATATAAACAGAAGCGCTATCAACACCTAAAGCAAATTGCCGACTTTCTTGGTAAGATTCAGTTACAATACAGTCAGCATGTCCGCTACTATATTGGTTAATCCAGCCGATGCCATCTTCGAGGCTATTTACTAATTTAAAAGCAACGGTTTTATTGAGATAAGGTTGATTCCATTCCGATTCTGTAGCTAAAGTTAGTTGCGCGGGAAACTGGGCTACTAATGTGGCATCACCTTTGAGTTTAAAACCCTTTTCTTGAAGATGCTTGCATAAACTGGATAAAGAAGAAAGTTTGGCGGAATTATCAATGAGAACTTTTTCAATCGCGTTAACAGGATCCGGTACGCTAGCATGACTATCTAAAATTACCCAACGTACCATATCCAAACTACCAGTAGCAGACCAATAAAGATAGCAATTACCCATCGTGGATCTTAAAATTGGTGCAGTGGATAGTTGTGCTACTTTATGAACTAGTGTCTGTCTGCCATAGGGAATAACCAAATTTACATATTGATCTTGTGTAACTAAATCTCGAATTGAAGTACCTTGCTCTGGAAGTAATAATTCCAGGCATCCAGGCGGCAGCCCCACTTCATCTAAGGCTTCTTGCAATACTTTCGCGATCGCAATATTTGATTGAGTCGCCTCGCTCCCACCTCTGAGAATCAGAGCATTACCAGTTTTCAGACAAAATCCCGCCGCAATTGCCCCTAATTCAGGAAATGCTTCGTAAATTAAAGCAATTACTCCTAACGGCATTAACTGACAGTAAGTCTGAGCATAATCCAGTTGATAAGAAGCATTCATTACCCGACGGAGGGGATCTGATAATTCGCCAATTCTCCGCAAAATTTCGATCGCAATTTGCAATCTTTCTGGTGTCAGCTTCAGCCAATCCAAAATTAATTCCGGTACTGCCATTTCCCGACTGGCTTCTAAATCTAAAGTATTTGCTTCTAAAATATCATCAAAAGATTTAGATAGTCTCTCTGCCATGGCTTGGACCCCCCGCGCCCTGTCTATCCCTTTGGTAGTTTCCAATATCAGAGAAGCTTGGTAAGCACGAATCGGCACATTTGTCAAGTGAGGCGCAATGCCATGGGCTTGCATTTCCATTCTTTACAAAAGTTAATAACGTCGATAAGTTAGCCAAATCATCAGTGCTGGCACTACTGCAAACATAACTGCGAGGAATGCCCAAAGCACAATTAGCGGTCCCCTAGGGTAGCGTAGCGCTAGAGGTAACCAAACAATCAATAAGACAACAACAATTAACAGCGCCACAGGCAAATAACTTTCCCCAATAGTAGCATTTGCCGTTATCCAGCGATGTCCCGTCCAACGCCAAGCTTTTTTGTAGGGGTAGTTAGTAGCAAGTTGTTCGAGTACATAGCCATTATCTTCGACAACGAAAATTTGCTGACAGCGATTGCAGCCAAAGGCTTCCGTCAGGGTAATCGGTACTAAAGTGCCCCTACGCCTACAGGGACAGGGGTATTCCGTACTTAAATCTATCTTTTGGGTTTTCTGAGATGGCACTAGTGCGATTGACAATGGAAATAATGCGCCATTTTCTATATTACCCCCAGTTATTGGTTATTGGCGATCGGTTGTTGGGGATTGATTGTGGGTGGTTGGCGATCGTGAAGATGACGGATATCTGAGTCAAGACTAGGCGATCGCAGGGTCAGTCTTGTACTTCACAGCGATCAAACTTAATCTTACTAAGCGGGTAACGCGATTCGAACGCGCGACATTCACCTTGGCAAGGTGACGCTCTACCACTGAGCTATACCCGCATAACATCATACTTCCCTAGTATGTCAGACTATTTCCGATCTGTCAAGCCCCTAAGCCAGAGAATTCTGGTACTATTTCCTTCCTGACGGGGACTCCCCACTCCCTACTTTGCGATCGCTAGTGAGGATCGGTTTAAATGTAGCTTGGTGGAGTTGTCATCAAAACTCTGCCAACTTCACGTACAATTCGCGAACGCTTATGAGAATATTGGTTACGGGTGGTGCTGGTTTTATCGGTTCCCATCTGATCGATCGCTTAATGGCAGAAGGTAATGACGTTATTTGTCTGGATAACTTCTTTACTGGGCGCAAGCGCAATATCCTAAAATGGATTGGTAATCCATACTTTGAACTGATCCGCCATGACATCACGGAACCGATTCGGTTGGAAGTAGACCAAATTTACCATCTCGCTTGTCCGGCTTCACCCATACACTATCAGTATAATCCTGTCAAGACTATTAAGACGAATGTCATGGGAACCCTAAATATGCTAGGGTTAGCCAAACGGGTAAAGGCAAGATTTCTCTTAGCATCGACATCGGAAGTTTACGGAGATCCGGAAATTCATCCTCAAACAGAAGAATACAGGGGGAATGTTAATCCTATCGGTCCTCGCTCATGTTATGACGAAGGGAAGCGAGTAGCGGAAACTTTAGCTTTTGATTATAACCTGCAAAATAATGTGGAGATTCGAGTAGCTCGAATTTTCAATAGTTTAACGGGAGATCAGAAGGTAATCTATTACAAGGGTGACCGTTTATATTACGAAACATTTGAGGAATGCTATCACCGGATTCATCAGGATATTTCAGATGTTTCGGTTCCTTGTTTCAATCCAGAAAATGGAGAAATGGCACTAAAGCCAATTGCGGCGATTTGGAAGCATAAAGTAACCAAGAAAGGGTATGAAATTGGCACGACTTGGGGGAAAAAAGTAAAAATTACCGAAGATCACAGTCTGTTTACTCGGGATGAGAATGGGTTGCCGCAAGCTGTGTTTGGTAATCAGCTAAAAGTTGGCGATGATGTGGCTGTTCCCAATTATATTCCATTTATCGATCGTCCCCTAGAACCATTCTACATTACTGATAAGCTGGAAAAGGATGGACTGGCGATCGCAAGTGAAGATACAATTTCCTACTTGGAACAGTATCGAAACAAAATTCATCAATATTTAGCCGAGAAGGGAGTGGATAACCGCCAATACTTTAGTCAGATTCGCAAGTATGAAGCTGCCAACCGAATGCCTCTGGAATTATGGCAATATTTAGGATTGCCTATCTCTGGTAAAGAAAAAGTTGTTGCCTACAAGTCCTCTAAGCCGATTGAAAACTATATCGAGAATATCAATAACTTTTTGTGGTTCCTTGGCTTTTATTTGGCGGAAGGATGTTTGGTTGACAATCAGAAAGGGTATCAGCTTTTGTTTAGCTCAAATGTTAAATACCTAGAAAAGCTGGTCAAAATCGCTAAAGACATATTTGGGTATGAGTGCGAAATCCGGTTCGATAAAGAGGAGAAAAGAGCGCCATCTGTTAGCATCAGTTCCAAGTTAATTGTCGATTTAGTAGTCAATGCTTTGGGATTTGGCAAAAACTTAAGTACTCAAAAAGATATCCCAGATTGGATTCTTCAACTGCCCCAAAAACAGTTAGTGCAATTTTTACAAGGTTTTTGGGAAGGTGATGGTAACCATGATGCAAAAACGACGGGTTCTTTGCTCATTTTTAATAGTTCCAGTCAGAAGATTATTGAGAAGTTAGTGCTAATTTTAGCGAAATTTGGGATAGTGGGAAGTGTTTCCGAATTTTATACCACTGTGCGGAAAGGAGATACCAAACAATATAAGTCTTACCGGATTACCGTGCAAGGATTAGACGATTACTCTATCCTTAATTTAGGGAATGTCAAACAAACACTTCAAGCGAAAACAACAGGCGATTTAGCTTGGGCAAAAGTGAAAAACATAGAAGCCTTTGACATTGACGAAGATGTCTATGATTTTTCAGTACCAGAGGGAGAAAACTTCATTGGTGGAACATATAGCATCTGCTGTCACAACACCTACGGGCCTCGAATGTTAGAAAATGATGGGCGAGTAGTGAGTAATTTTATCGTCCAATCCCTCCGAGGGGAATCGATAACCGTTTATGGAGATGGCTCCCAAACCCGTAGTTTCTGCTACGTGTCGGATTTAGTTGATGGACTAATTCGGTTGATGAATGGTAGCCACAGAGGACCAATTAATTTGGGGAATCCTGATGAGTATACAATTCTTCAATTAGCTCAAGCAGTTCAGCTTATGGTAAATCCTGATGCAGAAATTATCTTTAAACCCTTGCCTCAAGACGATCCGCGCCGTCGCCAACCGGATATTACCAAAGCCAAAACTTGGTTAGGATGGCAACCCACCATACCCTTACAAGAAGGGTTAAAACTGACTGTAGCAGATTTTCGCGATCGCGCAGCGGGCACTGAGTCCCATCGCCAAGAGTAGCATCAAAAACCCGGTTTCTGTAAACTAGCTGAAGACAAGCTCAGATCGGCGCGATCGCAGAAACCGGATTTTGGGGCCAATCAACGGATAACTGACTTGATGTCCTAGGGTAGTTAGCGCCAGGGCAATCCCGAATACAGGTGGCGATAATTAATTCTAACAGTCAAAATGTTTATGAAATTAACTCAGGATGTCGCTCAAAAATGATAAAACAGCAAAACATCCGGGGGTTTTAACTTTTAGTAGTGAGGATTTTTCCCATGCGTGTTTGCGTCATTGGTACTGGATATGTGGGCTTAGTCACAGGTGTCTGTCTGGCTCATATCGGACATCACGTTATCTGCATAGATAACAATGAAGAAAAAGTTAAATTAATGAAAGCTGGGCAGTCCCCTATTTATGAACCGGGACTTTCAGAATTGATGCAAGCGAATAGTCAGGCTGGTAATTTGGAGTTTAGCTCGGATTTAGCAGCAGGTGTAGCTCATGGAGAAATCTTATTTATTGCCGTGGGGACTCCTCCCTTACCAACGGGTGAAAGCGATACCCGCTATGTCGAAGCTGTGGCGCGGGGCATTGGCGCACACCTGGATGGGGGGTATAAGGTAATTGTGAATAAGTCTACCGTACCGATTGGCTCCGGGGACTGGGTACGGATGATTGTACTTGATGGAGTTGCAGAACGTCAGAAGTCTCTCGTCACGAATGGGGGAGCTTCTGTTGAGGATGCAACAACAGCGGCAGGGGCAGAATTTGATGTGGTTAGCAATCCAGAATTTTTGCGGGAAGGCTCGGCAATTTACGATACTTTTAACCCCGATCGCATTGTACTGGGTAGCAATAACGAAAAAGCGATCGCAATGATGAAAGAACTCTATGCTCCTATTGTAGAGCGTCAGGTGGCTGAAGATAAATCATTACCTCCGGTTCCGGTGGTGGTGACGGATATTAGCTCGGCGGAAATGGTAAAATACGCATCTAACTCTTTTTTAGCCACTAAAATTAGTTTTATTAACGAGATTGCCAATATTTGCGATCGCGTTGGTGCAGATGTTACTCAAGTAGCGCGGGGAATTGGTTTGGATTCTCGCATTGGCAATAAGTTTTTGCAAGCTGGAATTGGTTGGGGTGGTTCCTGTTTCCCCAAAGATGTTTTAGCCTTAATTCATACGGCTGAAGATTACGGCTCTGAGGCTCAATTACTCAAAGCCGTCGTTAGCGTTAACCAACGTCAGCGCTTAATTATTGTCGAAAAACTCCAGCAAGAATTAAAAATTCTGAAAGCCAAGACGGTGGGATTACTTGGTTTAACATTTAAGCCTGATACTGATGATATGCGAGACGCTCCAGCTCTGAATATCATCGAACAATTGAACCGTCTAGGTGCAAAAGTCAAAGCCTACGATCCCATTATCTCTTCCAGTGGCATGAGTCATGGCATATCCAATGTAATTATGGAAAGCGATCCGGAACGATTAGCTGATGGTTGCGATGTCTTAGTTTTGGTGACAGATTGGGAACAATTCCGGAAATTAGACTATAGCAAAATGGCAAGTCTAATGAACCATCCTGTTATGATTGATGGTCGGAACTTTCTCGATCGTAAAGAGTTAGAAAGTTTGGGATTCCGCTATGTAGGAATTGGTCGTTAATTATTGGTTATTGGTTGTTGGTTATTATCGCAGTTGATAGTTGATAGTTGATAGTTGATAGTTGATAGTTGATGAAGCTAGGGTTAAAGGATCTCTTTATGACATTATTTATGTTCTAACGGATGTGGCGGTTGCTATGGGATCATCCCGATTTGGAAGAAATGCAGGTTGTATTCTTGCTCCCCCCCCCTTTCACAAAGGGGGCTGGGGGGTGAAAAGGCAAAAACAA
>DOIX01000179.1:0-20106 GCA_003511885.1 Cyanobacteria bacterium UBA11153 | reverse complement strand
CAAGTATCTTTGCCTTCATTGGGATCCTCCCGTTGCTATCGTTGTTGGTTATTAGTTGTTGGTTGTTAATTATATAGATTCGATTAATAAATAACCAACAACCAAAAACCAACAAGTTATGATAATTTCCCTTTTACCTACTAACCTCTGGACTAAATTCACTTGGGGAGTTTTTAGCTGGTTAACCACTCCATGGTTAGTCATATTACCCCTATTAATAATCATCGCAATACCTTGGCTCTTCCATTCCCCTCGGTGGAAACGCTACTTGAGCAAACCTCTTGCCATCTTACTCCTGATTTATTGTCTTTCCACATCTCCCCCCATCGCCTTTTTAGCTGTGCGCGGATTAGTCTCTTTCTTGCCTCCAGATTCTGGTGCAACTGCTGATGCTATTGTGGTTTTGAGTAGAGGAGAATTAGGAGCTTCTCGATATGAAGTAGCGACAAACCTCTGGCAAGCTAATCGCGCTCCTCAGATTTTTCCTATTGGGAAACTAGATGCGTTTCAGATTCGTAAGTCTTTAAAAAATAGAGGTATTGCTCCGAAAATTATTAGCAAAAAAATTATAATTTACAAACAGGTTTGCGCTCGTACTACTGAAGAAGAAGCGGAATTTACTGCCGCAATTTTAGGGCCAAAGAATGTGAGAGAAATTATTTTAATTACGGATCCTCCCCACATGTTACGCTCTTTCTTGACATTCCGCCGTTTTGGGTTTTCTGTCATTCCTCACCCCAGCCCTCTTCCTCAAAATTTGGAGGCAGTTAAAGTCACCTTTCTGGCATTTCGCGAATATTTGGGATTGGTTAGCTATGCTTTGTTAGGACGTTTTCAATCTTCTTCATCCCATCAACTTCAACATCCATCAGCCGAGGTATTAAGCACATTAGCGACTGGAAATTGTCAGGAGGTGGGTGTTAATAAACCTCCTAGCCAGAAATAATGAACCCCCCCAACCCCTCCAGGGCTGTTTCATGTTCAAATCATGAAAAAAGTCAAGGGAAAAAACCGAACTCCGAACTCCGAACTCAGGTGTTAAGAGTCTTCACTATTGGCGGCAAGCTGCCCCGCACCTTAAATGCTATTATCGATTAGCCAAAATTTGTAAATTGACAGGGAATAGCTTAATTATGATTGCTGTAGCCATTTTAGCCGCAGGGAAGGGAACCCGGATGAAATCGGATTTACCCAAGGTATGCCATACTTTGGGATCTGTTTCCATGGTAGAAAGAGTTGTCCAGAGTTGTTTGGCATTACAACCCGTGCGATGTTTGGTAATTGTTGGTTATCAAGCTGAATATGTGAAACAATCTCTTAATGGTTTTACAGATATAGAATTTGTCGAACAAACTGAGCAATTAGGAACTGGACATGCTGTCCAACAACTTTTACCATATTTAGATGGATTTACTGGAGATTTATTGGTGTTGAATGGGGATGCACCTCTCTTGCGGATTAATACTCTTAAGGATTTATTAGTAACCCATGAAACAAATAATAATGCAGCTACAATATTGACAGCTCAAATGCCTAATCCATTTGGCTATGGACGAGTATTTTTTAATGAGGATAATCTAGTTAAAGAGATTGTTGAGGAACGGGATTGTACGCCGGAACAAAAGGAAAATCGTCGGATTAATGCGGGAATTTATTGTTTTAATTGGTCGAAATTATCGCAAATATTGCCAAAGCTACAAACTAATAACGATCAGAAGGAGTATTATCTAACTGATGTGGTAAGCCATTTGGAGCCAGTAATGGCAGTAGATGTGGCAGATTACCAAGAAATTTTGGGTATTAACGATCGCAAACAGTTAGCTACTGCTTACGAGATTTTACAAACGCGGGTAAAGGATGATTGGATGAAGGCAGGAGTTACGATCGTTGACCCCAATAGTATCACGATTGATGATACAGTGCAATTGCAACCTGATGTGGTTATTGAACCTCAATCTCATTTAAGGGGTAATACTATTATTGGTGCTGGTAGTAAAATTGGCCCCGGCAGTTTAATTGAAAATAGTACCTTGGGAAAGAATGTGAGGGTATTATATTCCGTCGTGAGCGATGCAGTGGTGAAAGATGGCACTCAAATTGGCCCTTATACTCATTTAAGGGGTAATGTGGAAGTGGGAGAATCTTGCCGCTTGGGTAATTTTGTGGAATTGAAAAATGCTCAAATCGGCAACAAAACTAATATTGCTCATCTTTCTTATATTGGGGATGCGAAATTGGGCAATAAAGTTAATATTGGTGCGGGGACAATTACGGCGAATTATGATGGGGTGAATAAGCATAAAACTGAAATTCGAGATCGCACAAAAGTTGGCTCTAATAGTGTATTGGTTGCACCCGTAATTTTGGGCGAAGATGTGACGGTGGCTGCGGGATCTGTGGTAACCGAAAATGTGGCAGATGATGCCTTGGTAATTGCGAGATCCCGTCAGGTGGTTAAACCGGGTTGGCGACTGAAATCTCAGGAGGATAAATCGAGTAGTTGATAGGTTTTTTGTGGTAATTTTTATCGGGCTTTACCTTTTTTTTAAGGCAACGGTGTGCAAAGAAGAGTAGTTGATGTAGGGTGCGTTAGGGCAGGGGAACGCACCCTACTGTTTAACCTGTCGCTTTTCCACTATCAATTTTATCTCTGCTAAACGCGCCTGAAGCATGGTGGGAAATTCTTTGTAGTATTTTTGATTGAGTGGGGAAGGGTGAGGCAATGGCATGAGAGTGATGAAACGCTGCTGCTTTTGCCCTGACTCATCTTGGGCTGCGATCGCAACCTCTATACTAGCACTATAGCGATCGCTCTTTTCAAAAAATGTCTTCAGTGTGCCTTTAGGAGCGTAACCTTCAAACCAGTTGAATGCTTCATTGCCCAAGGTGATAATTTTGTTCCCTTGCCAATGAAATACTAATAATTGTTCGAGAAATGGACGGAATCTTTTCTTCACGGCTTGCGTGTAGGCTTTGTTTCCTGGTGGTTTGTAGGGAACAGTATTTGTGAGGATGACATGTTGGAGAATTGATTGTAATTCTTGGGAATTATTTGACTCTTTTCCGTAAATAGCACGATATAAACCTTGACGCACTAGTTTCCCTGCTGCACCGTAAAGAGGTTGTTGGGCGTGGATTTCATCTTTGCCTAAGTCGCGGGCAAAAATGCACAATGAACTTTCTAAATTACCTCCATAAAGAATGGGCATTAATGGATTTAATCCAGCTTCTTGATAGATAGCTTCATCGATGGGAAAGGATTCTCGTTGTGCTTCTTTGTGGATTTGCTCGATTAATTGGTTAATATCTGGCATACTTGGTTTTTGTTTAACTTTTTGCGAATTGGCTGCGTCTTTAATTAACTCAAGCTGCTACTGATGAGCTTAAGTATTTGAGAATCCCCATACCCCATACCCCGCACCCCACCTCAACGAAAAGACTTTTTCAGCAAGCCCTAAGTATATTTGATGATGATTAATTATGTCAAGTTTTTATCAGGTTAGAGTCATTCTTCATCGCAATTATTGATTAGCACATTTTTCCAGATTTTTCCGATGTTCCTCTCCATACCATACAGGAACAAATTTATAGCTTTCAGGGGCACAATTAGAGCGAACAACTTTGACTAACTTTGCAATAGATTCTTGACGATTTCCTCCTGCAAAACTAATCTTTCCTGTAGCACCTTCAGTTTGAAAATTCGGATCTGCTAAAACTTTTTGTACCCCCTGGCGAGTAGGAGTTTTTTGTTTTTCTAAAGCCGAAATTAAGACGCGAGTTGCATCATAAGAAGTAGCAGTACGCCAACTGACATTTCCCCCCCATAATTTCTTCGCTGCTTGAGGAAAATCGCGATTGGGAGTATCTAAATAATGCCAAGCTACTACTATAACAAAACGGTTTAAGGCATCTTCTCTTAATAATTCTAAAGTTTCCGAACTATAGAGAGTACTGCTACCAATTACCCAATGACGACCCCGATTAGCTTTAACTAATTTTAACGTATTAGGAATTCCATAAGTACTGGTTCCACCATCTGGAAATACGACCAAGATGTTTGCTCCTAGTTTCTGGGCTTCAGCGATGCTAGCAGAGGCATTAAATACTGAACTGGACAAATCAAATTTTGTCACTACTTTCCCGCCAATATCACCGAATCTCTTGGTAAAGTCTGCTTGGATAGATTGACTAAAACTACTCTGAGGAACGTAAAATATTGCGGCTTTTTTTTGATTTAGTTTAGAACTAATCTCATTGACTAAATATTGAGATTCTACTGATGTATTAGATATAGTACGAAAGAAAACATGATTCTCCATATTCCCCCAAGCCGAAAGTTGTTCCGATGTGCTACCTGGAGAAATTGCTACCAATTGATGATTTTGATAAATAGGAACTGCTTCTAGGGTTACTTCACTGGCATAGTTACCAATAACAGCGAGAATATCCTTTCTTAATACCAATTTATTCGCAATTTCTTTGGCTTGTTGTCCCTGATTCGCATCATCGGCAATTGAGACTCTCAAACCCATACCATTAATTTTTTTACCTTGATTAATTTCCTCTTGAGATTGGGCGACTCCTCGGAGAATTTCTAAAGCTGTATCTGAACTTTTACCTATGGGTGCAATAACGGCAATTGTATAAGCTTTTTGGTTAGCTAGTTTGGCATTATTCAGGTAGATTAAGATTTCCGGATCGCTGGGATATTTTGCTCTGGCTTTTGTGAGGAAATTAACTGCTTCATCGTATTTATTTTCTGAAAATGCTTCAATTCCTTTTTGTTTGAAAGATCCTTCAGATCCAGGAATCAATGCTTCTTCACCGCAACTTAAATTGTCTCCTCTAGTTAAATCACAAGCTTGAGGAGATTTTGTCATCTTAGAAATTATGACTCCTACGACTGGGATAATAATTGCGGTAACTCCTGCGATTATGCCAATTCTAAGGATGGGAAACTTGCCAATTTTATTTAAAATACGATCGATTTCTCTTGGATTAGCAGGTCGATTAATCGCTGAATTAGCCATCATTTTATCAATTACATCGGCAAAGTATTTATTAATATTTGGAGATTTATTTCGCCAATCTAAACGATCTGTCGTCGAGTTAATCGGGAAATCAGTGGGATGAATACCTGTTAGTAAATGAACGAATGTTCGCCCTAGAGCATAAAAATCAGATTGAGGAATCGCTTTCCCCATAGCTTGTTCAGGAGGAGTGTAACCAGGTGAAATAATAGCTGTTCCATCTTGGCCATTTACTCTGAGTAAATAAGTTTCCGTAACTTCTCGAACAGCACCAAAATCAATTAATACCAGTTGGTTATCTGGTTTAATCATAATATTAGATGGCTTAATATCTCGATGGCAATACTGGCGTTCATGGAGTAACTGTAAAATTTCTACTAACTGTTTTAACCAGAAAATTGCTTGGGTTTGGGTGATGGGCTGATTTTGGCGATGGCACAACCATTCTTTGAGATTCATACCCTCAATTTTTTCCATCACTAAGCAATGAATCGGTGTTTTTGTCTGAGGAGGATATAAAGTAAAATATCCATCGGATTCTACTTTGGGAATTCCGGGATGCTTCAGTTGTTTCAGTACTTCGGATTCTCGCTGAAATAAGGCAATGGCTTTATCATATTCTGTGGTTAAAACTTTGAGTACTTTTTTACTTGAATCTGTGATATCTTCTACTTCAAATACTGCACCAAAGCCCCCTTTGCTGAGACGTTTTACTACCCGATAACGTCCTTGAAGTAAAACTTTAGGACCGCAATAAGGGCAAGCAGATTGAGCAGAAATTTCATGGAAATACAGGCATTTGTAATTAATGCAATAATTCACAACAATCCTATCCTTATATTATCTGACGATCCGATCGCAGATCGCCCAATTGGTATCACAGTCAATTGTCAAGTGTCAACTGCGATACGAGCTTAACCGATAACCAGAAAACCCAATCTACTCTCCTTTGAAGTAAAATGAGTAATCGCTAATCTGGGATCTCAATACTATTGAAGATACGAGCCAGCTTATGTCTAACAGTATACTCGGTGGGCGTTATCAGATTATTAGTCATTTAGGAGGCGGAGGATTTGGGCAAACTTACCTTGCCGAAGACCTACATTTGCCAGGTAAGCCTTATTGCGTAGTCAAAAAACTGAATCCTCAGTGGCAGACAACTTCCTTTGGGCAAGAAGCGAAACGCTTATTCGACAGGGAAGCTCAAGTATTGTATAACTTAGATAGCGATAATTTGGCTACTGTCTTCAGGAGTAGTGAAATTCCTCGATTGTTAGCTTGCTTTGAGGAAGCAGGAGAATTCTACTTAGTTCAAGAATTTATTGAGGGCAAGGATTTAAAACAGGAACTTGAATCTATTCCTCATTTAAGTGAAGATCGAGTCATTGATTTATTATACGACATCCTCGATGCCTTGATCTCCATCCATCATAAGAATATTGTCCACCGAGATATTAAACCTGCCAATATCATCAAACGACAAAGCGATAGCAAATTTATTCTAATTGATTTTGGTGCTGCCACAGAAATTAACGCGAAAACGACTAATTATCCCCATCATAGAAGTCTAACTATTCCCATCTGTACTCCTGGTTACACCCCAGAAGAACAACTTAGGGGTAAGCCTTGCTTTGGTAGCGATATCTATGCTTTGGGTATGACGGCAATTCAATCTTTAACAGGCTTACATCCTGTAGATATTCCTGAAGATTCTCAACAAAGAAAACTTATATGGCGGGATAAAATTCAGGTAAATCCGAGTTTGGCAAATATTTTAGACAAAATGGTAGCATCTGACTCAAGAAAGCGTTACCAATCAGCACAAGACGTACTAAATGAATTAAATCAGCTAAACTTGTCAAATAAAAAATCGATTGAATTAGCTCATAATATATCATCCTCAATCATTAGATATTTACCAAAATTACAACTTCAATTTACTAAAAATATCGTTGCTATTTTAGTAATATTCATACTTTTTATAGCCAGCTATTTTATTTCCCAGTCATGCTTAAACAAATTCAGCCATCAAAAATTTTGCCAAGTATCAAATGTGCCTGATGGACTATTCAACTATGGAGGTAGTAGTGTTTGGGTATCTATCCGGAAAGAAATAGATTCAGTTATTCAGAAAGAATTACCTAATTTCCGATTGCGCTATACTCCACCAGATTATAACGCCCCTAGTTCTCGCACAGGGATCCAGATGTTATTAGATAATCAAATAGACTTTGCTCAATCTGCTGTCTTAATCAATGAAGAAGAGTATCAATTAGCAAAAGAAAGAGGAATTAGGTTAGAACAAATTCCCATCGGAATTGATGCCCCAGCTATTGCAGTACATCCCAGCTTAAATATTCCCGGATTAACTATCGAGCAATTTCATAAAATTTACACAGGTAAGATTACTAACTGGAATCAAATTGGCGGACCTAACTTAGAAATTATACCCTACGGGAAAATAGGTAGGGATATAGGAAATCATATTATATTGCTAGCAACCACAAATGAAGCATTTCGCAAAGTAGCTAACAATCCGGGAGGAATCTATTACACCTCAGCTACACTAGTCTTATCTCAATGTGCCGTCAAACCCTTACCAGTAGGAATTAATTTAGAGCGACTAATTCCACCTTATAAACAACCTTTTGTAGAGCAAAATCAGTGTCTGCAAAAACATAATCAAGTCAATATGCCTGCTTTTGAGAGTGGGCAATATCCCCTGAGTCGCAGATTGTCAGTGGCGATCAAAAAAAATAGTAAACGGCAACAAAAAGCTGGTGAAGCTTATGCTAATTTATTGTTAACTAATCAAGGACAAGATTTGATTGAAAAGGTGGGATTTTTGAGAATTCGGTAAGACAAGACTTAATTGTGAATGCTTAATTCTTAAGCTGCTCACCCCCTAAATCTCCTTTATACCAATTTACTAAAATAGCGCTACATATTCACCCCCCCCCAATCCCCCTTATTAAGGGGGGAGCTAGAAGAGCATCTGTAGCAAGGATTTAGAAAATCTCCCCACTCCCTTAATTCAACTGTTTAACAACGTATTTCTTGACAATAGGTTGCAAGCCATAAATTACTTCATCCCCTTCCAATTGTCTTTCAATTAATGAACGACGTTGTAAAGCTTGAAGAGATTCTAGGATTTCTGAAGTTGAGACAGATTGATTTAATTTAATAGTTTCCAGAGTACCTGGATTTGTTGCCAATTGAAACATGACTTTTTTTTGTAAAATAGACAGCCGTTGCCAAGACGCATCTAAAATAGGCTGAATATCTCCAATAAATATAGTCTCTAGTTTGAGGAAATCCGAAACTTTTCCAGAGAATGAATTTTTGATATAACCAGATATCAGTTTGAGAAAAAGAGGATTACCTCGATAAATTTGCAATAGTCTCTCCCAGTGACTTTCATCTAATAAACCTTTAGACTTGAAGATTTCAAAAGCGGCTGCTTTATCTAAATTAGATACAAGTAAAGATCGAACTTGTGGAGTTTCTTCTTCCAGAAAAGCAATTTCACTGAATTGTTCCCGACTGGTAAATATCACAGTACTTTTGTGGCGTTGTTGTCCCAATCTTTTAATTAACTCACCCCAGTTTTCATATCCTTCTTTATAAAACTCACTGGTTTCTCCCTGACTGATAATTGCTTCTGCTCCATCGAAAATTACCAAACATCGATGGGATTTTAGATATTCAATAAGTAGGGAAACAGCGGAATTAAACTCTGTGGGTAAATCTTCTATTTTTCGATTAGATAAGAATTGAACAATCTGGGTAAGTAGATCTTTTGCCGAGGTAGAATAACGGAGAGATCTCCAAATCAAATAGTCAAAATTATGTTGAATCTTATCCGCCAGCATCACAGATAAAGCTGTTTTGCCAATTCCACCCATCCCCAAGAATGCTACTAGGCGACATCGATCGTTTACAATCCATTCCTGCAACTGAGTTAGTTCTTCAGTCCGTCCATAAAATGTAGAAAGTTGCGGCGCTTCACCCCAATCTTCTTGATAAGATATTTCTAAAGATTCTCCTTCTTCATCTGTAATTTTATCGACAATATCTTGCCAGTTACTAATCCCGACAGCGTGACAAATATTCATAAAACTCTCAGACTGAATTGGTATCCCCCGCCAAAAGCGCCTCAATGTGGCTTGGGTGGTTAAAGCATCTTGCCACCAAGCTACCGTAACTGTTTTTGTCCAACCTTTCTTTTTTCTTGCCTTGTCAACAATTTCTAAGCCTTGAACAGATGCTTTCAGTACCATAAGTATCCTCGATCCACATTATCTCTCCATTTTGACTCATCTTGCCAGGGGCGAGACAAGTTTCTGAGTCAGGAGGTGAGTCACAAGATGAGTCATCCAGCTTGGGATTTCGTGGCAAAGTAAGAGTGTAAGAAACTTATCTCAAGTAAAACCCTTACTTCTTCAATCAACCATGAAATTTTTCTCTTCTCCAATCAACCAAACCATCTGTGCCGGATTTCTGACTCTTAGCCTGATAAGCATTGCTTCTCCCAGTTTAGCCATCACCGTCGAAAAAGTCCCCAATCCCCGCCAAATTAATGGAGGATGGGTAACGGATATGGCAGATGTACTCACACCAGAAACCGAAACCCAATTAAATCAAATAATTTCCCAACTAGAATCTGAAAATGGTAGTGAAATTGCCGTCGTTACTGTCGAAGAAACTACCCCTTCACCTACCCCCAAGCACTTTGCCACGACACTATTTAACCACTGGCATATTGGTAAAGTAGGGCAAAATAACGGAGTTTTGTTTTTAATTTCTGAAGGGGAGCGTCGCGTAGAGATTGAAACTGGTACAGGATTACAGACAATCCTTCCCAATCAAAAAGTTAGCGAGATTATCCAACAAGAAGTTGTCCCGCATTTCAAAACAGGTGACTATAACAGCGGTACATTAGCCGCAACTAAGGCATTAAAAGTCGCCCTAGAAACCTCCAACCAACCTGTAAATCTCAACATCACTACCCCTGCGTCAGGAGAAACAATCCAAACCCTAGAAACATCCAGCCAACTTGTAAGTACCAATCCCAATAACATTGAATATAATCCCATTTCTTGGTATGGTTGGCTAGGTGGAGTTGGATTGGGAGTATTAGGAATAGGATTAGCAGTTAGATACTCAAAAAATAACCAGAGTAAATCTAACAATATTTCTCCCAGTAAATCAAGATCCAGTCCCAACTATAGTCGCAAGGGAAATAGTAGTAAATTTGGATTTGCGTCGCCAACTAGTAAGAAGCAGAATTCCGGCAAAAAATATCAGAATTATGCTACTAAGAAGCCAAAGATTTCTAGCCATAGTAATACTTCAGATAGCAGTAGCGATGACAGCAGCAGTAGTTATGACAGCAGTAGTAGTTATGACAGCAGCAGTAGTTATGACAGCAGTAGTAGTTATGACAGCAGTAGTAGTTATGACAGCAGCAGTAGTTATGACAGCGGCAGTAGCTACAGTAGCAGCGATTTTGGTGGTGGTTATAGTGACAGTGGCGGTGCAGGCAGTAGCTACTAAAAATGGCAAATAGTAACTTTCGAGTTTATCCCTATTCCCTTAGCAATTAGCCATCAGCCATCAGCCATCAGCCATTAATTATCAGCGATTAGCAAAAGGAAAAAATCCCATGAATCCACAACAATTAGCAATTTACCAACGCATTCAATCATTTCCTCTAGACGAAGCAGAGAGCAAATTTCCATTCAGCCAGAAACTAGCGCGAGATAATGGGTGGAGTGCAGAATATACTCAAAGAGTTATCGAAGAATACAAAAAATTTACCTTTCTCGCCGTCGTTGCTGGGCATCCAGTATCGCCATCAGATGCAGTGGATCAAGTTTGGCATTTACACCTAACTTATACTAATTCCTATTGGGGTGAATTTTGTCCCAATATCTTGGATATGCAATTCCATCATCTTCCCAGTAAAGGTGGCAAAAACGAATGGGATAAACTCAATGATTGGTACAGTAAAACATTGAGAAGTTACCAAGACTTTTTTAAGGAAATACCACCCACAGATATTTGGCATCCGACGGAGATTCGTTTCACTCATGACAGTCATTTTGTCAGAGTAAATACTCGAGAAAACTGGATTTTTCCCAAACCTGCCATCAGGTTACCCAAACTGAGTATAGCGCGATCCCAAATTGCTATCCTCTTATTTCTTTTAACCCTAACAGTTACAGGTTGTCAGTCAACATTGACTAATATTCCCAATCCCCTGAATTTCACAGGACCTGACTTTATCTCATTTTATCTCTTCGTCGCCACTGCTGCGATTATGTTAGCTTTTGGGCTACGATGGTATCTGCGACAACCTGGCAGTAAAGAAACAGATGAGTCTAATTCACTGAATGCTTATGAGATAGCCTATTTAACAGGTGGGCACAATCGTACTGTAGATGCCGCAATTGCTAAACTTGTCTATCAGGGACATTTAAAACTACTAAACAACAGTTTAGAATTAGGCGATCCTTTACCCGGCCTAAGTCATCAATTAGAACAGAAAATAGTGCAATCTATTTCGATAAGTGGACAACCAGATTACATCCGGCAAACTGTTAAATCCGCCACTAAATTCATAGAAATAAGACTGAAAGAAGGTGGATTTTTAGTAAATGCTAGCCAAGCAAAGATTGTCCAAAGATGGCCATCACTTTTTATGGCGATGGTATTACTACTGGGAATAGCCAAAATATTTGTCGGTATCTCCAGACAAAAACCAGTAGGTTTCCTGATAATTCTCTGTATTATTACCGCAATATTTGCCCTAGGTTTCTTAATTAAACCTTACCGGAGTCGTTATGGAGATAGCACTCTAAGTAACCTACAAGCACAATATTACAACCTCAGAACACCAAATATCTTGGCAAACGATGACTTGGCACTAGCCTTTGGTTTATTTGGTAGTATGGTTTTAGTAGATAGTGCCTTTACCGATTTAAAGAATTTGTTAGTACCACCTCCGAGTACAAGTAGTGGTGGGGGCGGTGATAGTGGTGGTGGTTGTGGCGGTGGCGGTAGTGGTTGTGGCGGAGGAGGCGGTTGTGGCGGTGGCTGCGGTGGCTGCGGTGGCTAGAGTTAAGGATAATTGTTGTTGCCAGAAACCCAATTTCTCTAGCAATCCTCAATCATTTATAAAATGACAATTGTGTAGAGATGTTAAATATAACGTCTCTACATACCAGGAATCATTCAGGATTATTATAATAGAAGAATGCAGAAGAAATAAAGCAGGAACAAGAGCTGAAAATGTAGTAATTGCGATTTTGGGAGGGATACTAATTATGCAATCTAGACTTTCAACTATTCCGATTAACACTGCGATTGCTGTAATCTTATCTCAAGGAAGTTTTCTTCTGAATCAGACAGATTACGTGGTGTTATCCCAACCAATAAAAGAAACTGTCGGGCAATCATTCAAAGACAAGCAAAATAACAACCAAAATGATGCCGAAACTTACTTAAATCGAGGTAACGAACGCTTTAAGCAAGGAGATAATGAGGGGGCAATTGCTGAATTAAATCGAGCGATTGAGATTAATCCTAACTTAGATCGAGCTTATTTTTTGCGGGGTGCTGCTAGGATTTTTCAAGAAGACAGAGAAGGAGCTATATCAGATTTTAATAAAGGAATTCAGATTAATCCTAACGATCCCTTTGCTTACGTCATGCGCGGTGTTGCTCGCAATGGATTAGGAGATAAACAAGGTGCGATATCTGATTATAACCGGGCAATTCAGCTCGATCCTAACGATGCCTTTACTTACCTCAGCAGGGGTATTACTCGCGATGAATTAGGAGAGGAAGAAAACGCGATCGCAGATTTCAATCGGGCAATTCAACTCAATCCTAACTACGCCATCGCCTACTACTACCGAGGTGTGATTCGCGATGAATTAGGAGATAAAAAAAACGCGATCGCAGATTTCAATCGGGCAATCCAAATTAATCCTAACTATACAGAAGCCTACGTCAGTCGAGGTAATGTTCGCGATGACTCAGGAGACACAGAGGGAGCAATATCTGATTACAATCGAGCTATTGCAATTAATCCTAATGATGCCTTTGCCTACTTAAATCGAGGGATTGCCCGCTCTCGGCAAGGAGACAAAAATGGAGCAATTACCGATTATAGTCGGGCAATTGAAATTAATCCTAACTTAGCATTAGCCTACATCAATCGAGGTTATGACCTCAATGATTTAGGGAATAAAGAAAGGGCAATTGCCGATTATAGTCGGGCAATTGAAATTAATCCTAACTATATAGAAGCCTACGTCAGTCGAGGCAATGCTCGCGATGACTCAGGAGACACAGAAGGAGCAATATCTGATTACAATCGAGCGATTGAAATTAATCCTAACTATACTTTCGCCTACTACAATCGGGGTATTACTCGCTCTCGACAAGGAGACAAAAAAGGAGCAATCGCAGATTTCGATCGTGCAATTGAGCTAGAGCCTAACTATGCCCCAGTCTACCTCAGTCGAGGTAATGCTCGCGATGACTCAGGAGACACAGAAGGAGCAATATCTGATTATAATCGAGCCATCGAAATTAATCCTAACTATGCTTTAGCCTACTACAATCGGGGTATTACTCGCTCTCGGCAAGGCGATAAAGAAGGCGCAATATCTGATTACAATCGAGCTATTGAAATTAATCCTAACTTAGCATTAGCCTATCTCAATCGCGGTTATAATCGCAATGAATTAGGAGATATAGAGGGAGCCATTTCCGATTATAATCGGGCAATTGAAATTAATCCCAATCTAGCATTAGGCTACGTCAACCGAGGCTATTTGCTCCTGAAAAAAGGAGACAAACCAGGAGCAATCAAAGATTTCCAGAAAGCCGCTGATTTATTTAAACAACAAGGAGATCAAAAATCACACCAGCAACTCCTTAATCTACTTCAGAATTTAAAGGAAGAACAAGCTAATACCAGAACTAATCATTTGATTGGACAGCTTTCCGATCGAGCCAATAGCCAATAGTACTTTACTATATCTATAAAATAACTTGAGAGGTACAATATGAGAACTAGTACCCAATTCAATCCTTTCTCAATCACCCAGCTACAATACATTATGGGCGGAATTATCCTCTTTCTAGGAATCGCGATTATCTCCAAAGCATTTGCGATTGTAAATCCTGGAGAAAGAGGCGTAGTTATGCGCTTCGGGAAAGTACAAAATGTCATCCTTGATGAAGGTATTCATCCTATTATGCCCATCATGACATCCGTCAAAAAACTCAATGTTCGCGTCCAAAAAACCGATATCGAATCCGAAGCAGGTACTAAAGACTTACAAATAATTACCGCAGCAGTCACTTTGAATTGGCATATTAACCACAGCCAAGTCAACAAAATTTACCAACAGCTAGGTGATGAAAAACAGATTGTCAATACCATTATTCTACCTGCAATGAGCGAAGTTCTCAAAGCAGCCACCCCAAAAAAGACAGCAGAACAAATTCTCAAAGAACGAGACAATCTCAAAACCGAAATCGACAATAATATTAAAACAAGACTTAGCAAATATGGCTTACAAGTAGATGACACATCCTTAGTAAATATCAGTTTTTCACCTGAATTCACTAAAGCCATTGAAGCCAAACAAATTGCCGAGCAACAAGCCCTCCAAGCCGGTTATGTTGCCGAGAAAGCCAAGAAAGACGCAGAAGCCCAAGTCAACCGCGCCAAAGGTGAAGCCGAAGCCCAAAAACTACTGCGAGAAAACATTACCCCACAACTATTACAAAAACAAGCAATCGAAAAATGGGATGGTAAATTTCCTCAAGTCATGAGCGGCAGTGGAGCATTACCATTCATTAACATTAGTCCATCCAACCTAACCGCACAGCCAAAATCTAATTAATAACCCCTGTAACCCAAGGAAAAACAGTGAATAATTATTATCCTCATCTTCATCCTGATGGTGTATTATGCGCCAGCTCCCGCACCATCCTCACCACGGGTATTCCTGAATTTTCTTAAAAAATCAAAAAGAAATATTCCCCAATCCGAAAAATCATGTTACCTTCTCAGCGAACAGTCGCGAAAGTCCAAGTAACAAAGAATACCATAGGAGATGTAACCATGACTACTCTAAAAGTAGGCATTAATGGGTTTGGGCGGATTGGGCGTTTGCTTCTTCGTGCCGCTTTGAAAAACTCAGATATCCAATTTGTCGGAATTAATGACTTAGTACCTCCCAATAACCTCGCGTATCTCTTCAAATACGATTCAACTCACGGGGTTTATTCTGGAAAAGTGGAAGCAAAAGAAGATGGTATTCTCATTGATGATTGTTTCATCCCTTGTTTATCAGTAAGAAACCCAGCCGAATTACCTTGGGGTAAATTAGGAGCAGACTATGTTGTAGAATGCACTGGATTATTTACTGATTTTGATGGAGCAAAGAAACATATTGAAGCTGGTGCAAAGCGGGTTATAATTTCTGCCCCTACCAAAACGCCTGATACTGTTCCTACTTTCTTATTTGGGGTAAACCATCATACTTTCGATCCTAGCAAGGATATCATTGTTTCCAATGCCAGTTGTACAACAAACTGTCTAGCACCTGTCGCCAAAGTTATTGATGATAACTTTGGTTTAGCAGAAGGGTTAATGACAACTGTTCACGCGATGACAGCAACACAACCGACAGTTGATGGCCCCAGTAAGAAAGACTGGCGGGGAGGGCGCGGTGCTGCACAAAATATTATTCCCTCATCAACAGGTGCAGCGAAAGCTGTGAGTTTGGTCCTGCCTCAATTGAAAGGTAAATTGACAGGAATGGCTTTCCGAGTACCTACTCCTGATGTTTCGGTTGTGGACTTAACTTTTCGTACTAGCAAAGCCACCAGTTATCAAGAAATTTGTGCAGCGATGAAGGCTGCTTCCGAAGGTGAATTAAAGGGAATTTTAGGTTATACGGAAGAAGATGTAGTCTCTTGCGATTTTACCGGAGATTCCCATTCGAGTATTTTTGATGCGGGGGCGGGAATTGAGTTAAATTCTAATTTCTTCAAGATTGTTTCTTGGTATGACAATGAGTGGGGTTATTCTTGTCGCATTGTCGATTTGACAATTTCAATGGCGAAGAAAGAAGGTATTTTGTAACTAAATCAGGAGTCACGCAAAATATCTATCTTTAGGGTGCGTTATGCGTCAGCTAACGCACCATTCTCACTATCAGCAGCATCACCGCGTTAACTATAAAATTGTGCGCATTATTCATCAGGATCAAATTCGGCAGGATGGTGGTAGTCTAGGAGTGAGGGATGAAAATTATTCTGGCTGCGAGTTTAGCTACATCAAGACATTTGTTTGCTTACAGCGAATTAGCTTGGGGGCAGGTTGGGTTAATTTTCATCTTGTTGTTGGGCTACTTTTTTCAGTTTTTGGTAGAAATCGGAAGAGTCTGGTGGTGGGGTAAATTGATTGATGGGTGTTTGATATCCTTTATGAGTAGGCCAATTAATGGGAGAATATAAACTTTCTCGATTTTTGGTAATTTGGCTGGGGGAGAAAGTGTCTAATTTGAGGGAGGTTTCTGGTTTATATTCAATTTCGATATTGTCTGGAGGTATATTTTTTAATTCAATGGTGGATTCTAATTTTTCTTCTCTGAGAATATGGCTGTTTGAGTTATCATATTGAATTTCTGTTGGTTGTGAATATTCTACATCGTTGGAGATGTCATCATGGTAGTTAGTATCCTCATAACTATCTTCGTAATTATCGGTATAAGATAATAATATTGTGTCATCATTAAAGTCGGTTATATTATCCTGGAAGCAGGCTGTTAATTTTTTTGGTAATTTCCGAGAAATTAATCTTTCAAATTCACCGTTAAAGCGATGACTTGGCTGTCCTCTTCGCAACCAAATACTTAATATTTGTTCGACAGAAATGGCTTTGTAACGTCCGCGATACAGGGATTCAATTACTGCCAATCTAATCCAATTCGCCTGATAGTTATTTAACCAAAGATTCACTAATTCTTCAGGAGTGTATCCCCTCAACTCAAATCCATAGTGTTTGAGTAATACTACTGCATAAGCAATTGCTGAATCTGATTCATTCGTCATTGGTAGGGAATGGGGAGTGGAACAGCGGATGCCCAGGTGGGAAGTGGGGAGTAAGGAGTAGATTATCAATTAGCCTATCTTCAATTAGCTATTAAGTATTAGGAACAATATAGGGTGAAAAAATTGGATTGAGTCTGCCTCGTTTTACTAGCGCTTGATAGAGAAAAGCTGTGGCTTCGGCGCGGGTGGCTGGTCGTTTTGGTTCTAGTCGTGTTAGGGTGGGATAATTGACGATAATTCCTGCTTTGGTGGCGGCGGCAATAATGGATTTTGCATAAGTAGGTATGGTATCTCGATCTTCATATATTTCCAAAATATTTTCATCGGCATTGGCAAAAGCAAGTCCATGGGTGAGGGAAGCAATTAATTCAACTCGCCGCAAACTTTGCTGAGGTTGAAAAGTTTGATCCGGGAAACCAGAAAGGAAGCCGCCGCGATAAGCGTCTTGGATGGCTGCTCCTGCCCAGAAATCAGTGGGAATATCGATAAATTGAACGGGTGGACGGATGGGAGTTGGATTGAATACTTTTACCACTATGGCAGCATATTGCGCTCGATTCAAGGGGACATCTGGTTTAAAGCTGCCATCGGGAAATCCGCCTACTAGGTTTAAGCTGCCCAGACGGCGAATAAAGTCTCCTGCCCAATGGTCTTTAATGTCGGTAAATGAGGGAATATAAGGATGAGGATTGACTAATTGTGGCGATGCGATCGCAATTGCTTCTCCTGTTGATACTAATGCTTGGTATACTAAGGCGGCGACTTCGGCGCGGGTGATGTTGCCCATGGGGTTGAGGATATCGGCTTGGGGATAATTCACGATTAAGTTGCGCTCAGTTGCTGTGGCGATGGCTTCTGTGGCGTAACTGGGAATTTGGGCGCGATCGCTATATGCTAGTAAAATATTGGGATTTCCTCCTTTTAGTCCTAGTCCATTGACTATGGATATGAATGCTTGGGTGCGTGTTAGGTTTTGGGATGGACGAAATGTGCTATCGGGAAATCCAGTGATAAATCCCATATTTGCGGCTTTGATAATTGCTTCTTTTGCCCAAAAGTTATCGGGAATATCTTTAAAGTTACCAGAACTTGCGCCTACTTGTCTAGGTAGGTTGAAGGTTTTGGCAATTAGTGCCCCATATTCTGCTCTTGTTATACTATTTTCTGGTCTAAATGTGCCATCTGGAAAGCCACTAATGTAATTGCGATTGATTAATTCTTGAATAAATTTAGCTGCCCAATGATTGCCTAAGTCGGTGAATTGAGTGGGGATGGTTACTGGTGTATTAATTTGGGAGGCATCTAGTTTGATTGCACCGGAAACTTTGACTGGGTTAATTTGATTTCCTACAGATAGTAAGGTTAATGAGGTATTGTTTTGAATGTCAATTTTACCATTATTGATAAAAATATTTCCGGCTGGATCTTGATTGTTTCCTAAATCTGGTATTGCTTCTCCAGTGACGACTAATCCTCCATTAGTGTTATTCTCAATTCGATTGCGACGCATGACTGGTTTGGCACTGCGAGATAGAAAAATTCCGGTATGATTATCGAGCAATTTATTATCTGCCACTAAAGGCGCGGCGGAATCACTAACGGCGATACCATAACCAGTTTTCTGACAAAGATTTCGGAGAATTTCCCCTTTCCCATTCCGGACAATAAAAATTCCACTCGAAGCATTTTCTATAAATTGATTATCCACAATCAGGGGTTTCGCCGTCCCCGTCACAAAAATTCCCTCACGACTGCACTTAGTTAAGGTATTATTACTAACGACAGGTTTCGTAGATTCAATCCAAACTCCCGTACCTCGTTGTCCCGGATTAGTTACAGTTACCCCTCGCAGTTGAGACTGAGAATTCAAGAGGAGTGTAATATTTTGACTAGCAAAAGTCTGACTGTTATATTGCCCAGTACCAACAATCGCAATACCCTTACCTTTACTAAATTCATCGCCCAAAACAATTACACCAGCCGGAATCACTAGGGGAAATTTTTCGCCACCAGCCGTATTATAATTACCAACAGCCAGATAAATAGTAGTGCCACGAGTCGCCTGTTGTAGTGCGCGAGTTATAGTTTTAAATGGACTATTAACAGAACCAGTAGCGCGATCGCTACCTGTCCCTGGGTTAACATATAGTGTAGTCATTGGTTATTGTTTGTTGCTTGTTGGTTGTTGGTTATTGGTTGTTGGTTTTTAGGTATGGATAGAGCAAATTAGTAATTTTTTTAATACGTTAATGCAGTTCGAGGTAAGATTGGTTATTTGCCAGAGACACCTCCACTTTATCCACAGATGACAGTAGAGGGATTCCTCCACTTCGTTGCCCGGATTAAAGGAATAGTAGCAGGCGATCGCAATCGTAGGGTTAACAATGCGATCGCGCACTGTAACCTGGAAGATAAGCCCAAAATCCTCATTCGCAAACTCTCCAAAGGTTTCCGGCAACGAGTTGGCATCGCCCAAGCCATTCTCCACGATTCACCTGCCATCATTCTAGACGAACCCACAGTCGGTTTGGCCCCCGTCAAATCATCGATGTCCCTAACTCGATCGAAAGTCTCGCCGGAGACCATACAATAATTCTCTCCATCCATATTCTGCCAGAAGTATGAAAACAGACAGCATCTTCTATAAACTATTTTTGACATTTCCCAGTAGCTTCTTTGAATTAATTGGATCCAATCCAGAAGAAGCTAATTCATATAAGTTTACCTCTGAAGAAGTCAAACAACTATCTTTTCGTCTTGATGGTTTATTCCTACCCACCACCGACGATCCTACCAAACCCTGCTATGTATAGCAGTGGACAGTTGACAATGGACAGTTGACAATTACTGGATGGAAATCAAACTGTTTACTCAGGGAGGATTCCGCTTCTCTTCATGATGTTATTGATGCCTTAACCGATGTGGCGGTTAC
>DOIX01000006.1:1299-4419 GCA_003511885.1 Cyanobacteria bacterium UBA11153 | reverse complement strand
AGACTTTTTCAGCAAACCCTAAGTAATGACTCTGCCAAATGATAAATAACTGGTAAAGAAACAGAGTTACCAAACTGATGTTTAGCCGTACTTTCAGATTCATGGGGTTTAAACCAATCGGGAAAGCCCTGTAATCTTTTCGCATCTCGAGCAGATATACTGCGATAGCATTTTTTTCGATAAATTTCCTGAATAAACATTTGTTTATAGGTTTCTGGATTTTCACATAAATCCAGATTAATAGTGGCAATGAAATCATTCATACCACTAGCAGTCAAGGTGGGTATAGCATCACATGAAGGCAAGAATACTCTATATACACCGTTGATACCAGCAGAGTTTTTTGAATTAACAAATTCATATCCCATATTGGGAACATAACGGACAATATTTTTTTTAATTAAGTTATCAATTTCCTTAGCCTTTAATTCAGGGATCAATTCTGATAAAGCTGGAAATGATAGGGGGTTGCCGTCTTTTTCTCCATATTTTTTCTTTCTTCTATTTCTGAGAAGAGTATAACAAATTTCTTTTTCTCTTTGACTAGTTTTAATAATATCCCAAGAATGTATAGTTGTATGACCAGCTCTAGTATCGCAAAAAACAAAAAAGTCATTAAATTCATCTTTTTTTTGAAATCTATTTCGGGAATAAGGAATTTTATCGCCAAACAGAATCTCAGGCTTGATTTTAGGCTTTGTCGTCGATAAATATTTAATATCATCAAGAATATCAATTAATTTTACCTTTTTAGTAATCGGTTGAGGAAACTGAAAATCTTGACATTTTTCTAGATCGTTTTTAATGCCAACTAAGAAAATCCTTTCTCTATTTTGGGGCAAGCCGAAATCATAGGAATTCAACAAACTTACTTTAATAATATATCCAAGTTTTTCAAACTCTTTAATTAATAAATTTAAACTGCTTTTGTGAGCATTGCTGATTAAAGTTCTCACATTTTCAAAAATAAAAGCTTTCGGTTGATTTTCTTGAACAACTCTAATGGCATCAAACCAAAGCTGCCCTCTAGGATCTTTAAATCCTTGAAGATTTCCCGCAACCGACCATGATTGACAAGGTACACCACCAACTACAATATCCACATCAAATGGTAGTTTACTAATTTGTCTAATATCTCCTAAATTTTTCTCGTCCTGATTATAATACCTGATAAAATTATTCTCATATACTTTAATTGCTGCTTTGTCTATTTCTGAATATCCCAAACATTTTCCGCCTAGTTGTTCTAAGGGGATCCTGAATCCACCAATGCCAGAAAATAGATCGACAAAAGTAAATTTAGTTTGAATAAAAGTAAGATTCAGTGGCTTTAATATATTGAATAGTTCAATTTGATTACTGGCAGTTGCAGTTTTCATGCTTGGCTCATTAATTGACTTGATTTAACAAAATTAACCGACAAATAATAAAGAAGTGCTAACAAATTGGACGCTTACCAGGGTTAACAGCATGGATATACTCGCTACCAGAGGTAGGCCATCCTCGTTTGTAGGCGGCTTCCTCTGGCTGCCCCCAGCCAAGTTGCAAGATAATTTCTAAATTGTCAGAATTGCCGTGGTGGAATAGGTTTGCCCATTCAGTTTGCCGTGCAATAGCCAAAATGCGATCGCGCCCAATTTCACAGTAGTCTCTGCCAATATTCATGCTTAAATACAAATCCATATTCTTGGTTACTGCCCACCAAAAATCTAGAATTGAAGGCTTGGCATTTTTGAGGATTTCCAGATCCCTATCCAATGCTATCAGCTGTTCATCAACAGCAGGATACTCTAAATTATGCTCTTTGATTGTTATCTGTCGCCACAGAATACCGGAGACTTGATGTTCCCGTTGATAAACATGAACAGCAGCTTTAAAATCTCGATAAGCAGTAAATTTTTGAATACCATCCCGTTGTAGAAAGCGATCCAGCAAAGGATTCCCAGATGCCGAAGCAGCTAAATTTAGCCGTTCCCCATTCATGCAGGCACGACGCTCATCGGCGATGATTTTGATTAGCTCCTCTGTACTGTAAACCCGTGACATCAGCAATCAAACTGAAGGTTGAAGCTTGAAGTATTAACAATAAATTATCAAGTTTGAAGTATGAAGTCAAAAAATAGTTTTCCCCTCCTCCCCCTTCTCCACCAGGGCATCCCCTGTCCCCTTCTCCACCAGGGCATCCCCTGTGCCATTCCCTATTGTACTATCTCGATATTAATTTCATTCACCATCCGCCGTTTGAGATCGACTGATTCGGAACGAGGTAGCAAATCAAAAACTTCCCGAAACACATCATCAATCTTTTCATAACTCGTTTGTCCAATCTCATTCAAGACGACTTCACCCTCTTGGTTAATCAAAACTACTTGAGGAACGAAGCCTTGATAATAATAACCCGGTTCTGTGGGTGTAGGGGTAGAATTTATGGGTAGACTATCAATATTAATGGGAATAAAATTTGCTTCCCTACCGTAAGGCGCTTGCAATTGAGAGATGGTTGAGGCATACTGCTTGCAATCGCTGCTGTCATCAACAAAAAACACCAGAAGGGCTGGTTTGTGGGCTTTGAGAGAATCTGCCAAGCTGAAGTGGGGGGGTACTAGAGAACCATTTCCCCCGTAAAGGGCAAAAATATTACCATCAAAGCGATCGTCATTAAGACTCGCTAAGGCTGATGGCATCGAAATTGAGATACATATCCCCACTATCATTAAAATTGATAAACATCTGGCAATAAAACGCTTGTGGGCTTGAAATTTAGTAAATCGTAGCGAGGAAAAGGTCATAAGTTCTGGCTTGATGGCAAAATATCCCAATGACCAGTTTACATATAGCCAAAGTCAAAAGTCAAAAGTTACCCCAGGAAATCCTTACTGTCAAAGGGTTTTCGCCTTTGAGTATCTCTTCACAGGACTTACGCATCTATCTGTAGGGTGCGTTATGGGAAAGCACCCCGCACCATCCACTATTGGTAGTGTGACTGCGTAAGTCCTATCTTCATTACCCAATCCGACTGCGATAAATCTCGTGCCTAGCCAGCTCACAAGCTTTAGCCTAGGGCTTGCTGTATAAGTCATTAACCTTGACAACAATTAGCTTCGAGTGCTGTCTTGAGTT
>DOIX01000006.1:516-1012 GCA_003511885.1 Cyanobacteria bacterium UBA11153 | reverse complement strand
GTGCCACACAAAAAAACCACACCCCACACCCCATCCTCACGAAAAGACTTTTTCAGCAAACCCTAGTCTAGATTTTGCATAATGTTTTGAGGGGGTGTGGCGATGGGGAACTTTAGGTTAAGAATTGGATCGAAAATGGCTCATCTCGATCCTGGAGAGCTATTCTTATAGTAGTTGATAGTTGATAGTTGACAGTTATTTGATGGAAATCAAACTGTTTATGAAGGAAGAGTATTTGACTCTCCCCATGAGATTATTTCCGTCAATACCGATGTCGCAATTGCTTTTTTTTTCATAAACAGGACTTACGCATTTGATGAGCGTCAGCAAGAAGCTTACATTCATCAAATACACTAATAGCATATAAGTCCTGTACATCAATAGACATCTCCAAAATATAATTTCGAGATCTTTTATCTATGTAGGGGTGAAGCATTTGGGCGACAATTTATGTCGAAAACCCTAGATATACAGTCCAAATGCTTCACCCTCCCCC
>DOIX01000006.1:0-215 GCA_003511885.1 Cyanobacteria bacterium UBA11153 | reverse complement strand
GGTTTTGCGTAAGTCCTGAGAAAGTCAAGAGATATCTTGAGGAGGCTTATGATGGTTGGATTATTCTTGCTTTTCGTCTGCTGCCTGATTTTTGGCTTAACTATTCTCTTTGAAAATTTCTTTTATCAAGAAGAACAAAAGTTGTAATCGCCGTTGGTAATTGACGAGCAGACGAGATTGACAGATTGTTTGTTATATATGTAGTGCGAGCATCT
>DOIX01000317.1 GCA_003511885.1 Cyanobacteria bacterium UBA11153 | reverse complement strand
GCTCCCAGCGAGCAAGATGCTCGCACTACTACACATTCACCCCCCCAGCCCCCCTTAATAAGGGGGGAGCAAGATATGAAGAATCCACCTCAACTAACTTATCGAACTTTTGCGGCACTTTTGACTTATCCATCTCCGGAATTGCTGAACAATATAGATAAAGGTTATCGTCAATTGATAACAGATTATCCAGAAGCCGCAGCATTAATTAAGCAATTCCAAACCTTTGTCGATAGTACGGCTATTTCTCACTTAGAGGAAATTTACACCAGCACTTTTGACGTAAATCCAGTTTGTTTTCCTTATCCAGGATTTCACATATTTGGCGAAAACTTTAACCGCGCTGATTTCTTGGTTAAATTACAACAAAAATATCAGGAACATGGATTTAAAGCTCCTGAAAATGAACTCGCAGATCATTTGCCAGTAATGCTGGAATTTCTCAGTACTTTAGAACAAAATGCAGTTCTTGCCCAAGAATTAATTGAGGATTGTTTATTGCCAGCCCTAGAAAAAATGACAGGAGGTTTTAAAGGAGAAAACCCATACTTCGGAGTTTTGAGATCGCTCTTGAGTGTTTTGCAAATTAGCCATCAAAGAAACTTGGTTTTTACAGGAATCTCTGTCTGAGGATCAATTTCTGATTATTAACTAGGCAAAAGGTTAATAAATAATACCAATTTCAATAGCGCTACATATTCACCCCCCAACCCCTCTTAGTAAGGGGGGAGCCATGAGAATAACTGTAGCAGAGATTTAGAAAGTTGGTATAACCAATGACCAATTTAAGGAGTTGTTATGACTATCGATACATTATTGTTCGCAATCTTTCCCTATATAGCAATAGCAATTGCCCTCGTCGTTACCTGTCTGCGCTATTTCAATAATCGCTTTACTTACTCGAGTTTGTCATCCCAGTTTTTAGAGAGCAAACAACTGTTTTGGGGTTCAGTTACTTGGCACTACGGGATTCTCGGTATTCTCACCATTCATATATTAGGTTTTTTGATGCCGCGCTCCCTACTAGCTTGGAATGGAGTCCCCTGGCGGTTATATATTCTGGAATCCACTGGGTTAGCGATGGGCTTTCTCAGCCTGTGGGGAATAGGAGTTCTAATTTTCCGTCGCCTTTCCCAGGCTCGAATTCGCGTCGTGACTTCGCCAATGGATTTAGTGCTGCTTTTAGCTTTATTAGTGCAAGTAGTAGCAGGAGTATGGACAGCAATCTTTTATCGCTGGGGTTCATCTTGGTATGCTACCTCAGCAGTGCCCTATTTGCGATCGCTGTTTCTCTTCAATCCCAATCTCGATGTAATTACCACGCTGCCAGTCATGGTGAAAGTCCACATTGTGGGAGCTTTTGCTTTAGTTTTACTCCTGCCTTTTACTCGCCTTGTTCACTTCCTTTCTGTACCCCTTCAATATATTTGGAGATCCCCACAAGTGGTGGTGTGGAATCAGCGCTCGATTGCCCCTAAAACCTGATACCAATCTGAAGTATTATCGCCAAATTAATTAGTCATTGGTAATTATTAGTCATTGGTAATTAGTCATTAGTTAAAACTTCTCCTCCACTCTCTAGCCCCTAGCCCCTTTTAGGAGTAGCGCTATGTCTGAAATTAAATCTGTGAGCGCTTTAAGTAACTGGAATCCAGAAGATCCTGAGTTTTGGGAAAAGAGAGGATCAAGAATAGCAAATCGCAATCTTTGGTCATCCATTCCCTGTTTACTATGTGCTTTCGCCATCTGGCTTTACTGGAGTATTATTACCGTTCAAATGAAAAATCTAGGTTTTCCATTTGATAACGATCAACTTTTTACATTAGGATCTGTTGCTGGATTGACGGGTGCAACATTAAGAATTCCTAACTCATTTTTGATTGCAATTTCTGGAGGCAAAAATGTTGTTGCTTTGACGACGGCGTTGTTAATTATTCCGGCATTAGGAACAGGGATTGCCCTCCAGAATCCTAATTTACCATACGGTTTCTTTGTAGTTTTAGCAGCTTTGTCTGGTATTGGTGGCGGAAACTTCGCCTCATCAATGTCTAACATTAGCTTCTTTTTCCCCAAAAAAAAGCAAGGAGCTGCATTAGGTCTAAATGCCGGATTCGGCAATTTAGGTGTCAGTATCATGCAGGTTTTATTGCCTTTTGTCATGAGTTTTGCCCTCTTTGGCCCTCTCAGTGGAAATGGTCTTCCTTTGCCAGCGAATATTGGACATCAAGCTGCTGGTAGTCTCATCTGGATTCAAAATTGTGGGTTAGTTTGGGTTCCAATTTTGATTGTGGTGGTTATTAATGCCTGTCTGAACATGAATAACCTCCCCACTGTGAGTCCTGATGTTGGTTCTGATTTGAAGAGTACAATCTCGGCTTTGTCTAAAGCATTGGTTCTAATCTTGTGTGCTTTTTTTACTGCCGCAGTTGACTTGTATATGCTACTCAAGCTAGGAATTAGTATGTGGATTGTGTTGCCAGTTACCATTACCTTGACCGTGGTAATTATGGGGATGATGCAAGACATATTCAAAATTTCTCTGACTCGTCAATACCGCATCTTTAAAAATAAGCACAATTGGATAATGACTTGGCTCTATACGATGACCTTTGGCTCTTTTATTGGATATTCCGCAGCCTTTCCATTATTAATTAAAATTGTGTTTGGACAATTGCCTGACGGCTCTGCTAATCCAAATGCGATTAACCCGTTTGCTTATGCCTGGTTGGGACCTTTAGTGGGATCTTTAATCCGCCCTGTCGGTGGTTGGCTGTCCGATAAATTGGGTGGAGCAGTGGTTACTCAATGGGATACTGTTGTCATGATTGGGTCTACATTAGGGGTAGCTTATTACATAAAAAAAGCCACGGCATCCCCAACTCCTGAAGTGTATTTCATTCCTTTCCTCATCCTTTTCCTCATCTTATTTATTACAACAGGGATTGGTAATGGTTCAACTTTTCGGATGATTCCAATTATCTTTGAGCCTAATCAAGCCGGACCTGTTTTGGGTTGGTCTTCTGCTGTTGCTGCTTATGGCGCATTTATTATTCCCAAAGTTTTTGGAGAACAAATCAAAGCCGGACATGCTGAATATGCTCTTTATGGCTTTGCGATTTATTACTTCAGTTGTCTGATCGTTAACTGGTGGTTTTACGCCAGGAAAAATGCCGAAATTCCCTGCTGAAACTATCACTCTAACTTTTTCCAGGATTACTCACTATGCTAAAAGGATTACTTTCTTGGCGCGGACGTTACCGCATTCTTCATTTAACGTGGTTTGCTTTTTTTCTTACCTTCGTAGCATGGTTCAACTTTGCACCCTTTGCCACAACTATCGCCCGGGAACTCCAACTTTCCCCCGTACAACTGAAAACCCTGGCTATTTGCAACCTAGCGCTCACCATTCCCGCCCGAATTGTCATTGGTATGGTTTTGGATAAGTTTGGCCCTCGGCGGACCTTTTCTGGCTTACTGATGTTTGCCCTTCTGCCTTGCTTGACTACCGCACTTTCCCACAGTTTCGATCAACTCGTCTGGAGCCGATTGCTAATGGGTATTGTCGGTGCAGGTTTCGTCGTGGGGATTCGCATGGTTTCAGAGTGGTTTCCCTCCAAAGAGATTGGGATTGCTGAGGGTATCTACGGCGGCTGGGGTAATTTTGGTGCAGCAGCAGCAGAATTTGTCCTACCGATGGTGGCTCTGGGAACCGTCTTCCTCTCAGGTGGCAGCAGTAACTGGCGACTGGCAATTACGATAGTAGGCATTATCTGTGCCCTCTACAGTCTGGTTTATCTGCGCTTGGCTCAGGATACTCCTGAAGGTGTGGTTTATCAGCGTCCCAAACGGCATGGATCGATCGAAGTCACTAGTGTCCCCAGTTTCTACACTATGATTGCTTTTAACTTCGGACTCCTCGCTGCTGTGGGGCTGATGGCATGGCGGTTGACTCAACCAGGGATTGCCTTTCTTAATCAAGGGCAGATGCTAATGATTTGGGCGATTCTTGCTGGACTCTATGGTTTGCAAACCTACCAAGCTTATCAGGTGAATCGCGAACTCTTGCGGGGACAGAAAATTTACACTCCGGCACAACGTTTTCAGTATCGGCAGATTGGCTTACTGAACTTTGCTTATGTTGTTAGTTTTGGTTCGGAATTGGCAGTGGTGTCGATGTTGCCTGCCTTTTTTGAACACACTTTCCAACTTAACCATCTGACTGCGAGCATGATTGCTGCCTGCTATCCCTTTTTGAATCTATTTTCCCGTCCTAGTGGTGGCTTAATTTCCGATCGCTCTGGCAGCCGCAAGTGGACATTGGTGGCGATTAGCCTCGGGATTGGCATCAGCTATCTATTCGCCTCGTCAGTTAATAGTCAATGGTCTTTAGCCTTTGCGATCGCGATTACTGTAATCGCAGCTTATTTTGCTCAGGCAGGTTGTGGGGCAACCTTTGCGATCGTGCCTTTAATCAAAAAAGAGATCGTAGGACAGATTTCCGGTAGTGTCGGTGCTTATGGCAACTTTGGCGGTTTGATTTATCTCACCATTTTCAGTCTGAGCAATGCTAAAGTCCTCTTTGAAAGTATGGGAATTGCCGCTCTCATCTGTGCTGGATTCTGCGCTTTCTACTTGCGCGAACCTGCTATCCTCCACTCTCAAAGCGATCGAGAACCAAAAACTCTGGGTAGACATAAGTTGGGTTAATCCCGATCGAATCGCAACCGTCACATTGGTTAGAACTGAGATCTTGCACCATTCTCAATAGCAGGGAGGCTCCGCCTCTTATTGAAACTGGTGCAAGATCTCAGTTAGAACTGAGATCTGTTGACGAATAGAGGTTTACACCTTTGCTCGCTCAAGGGTTTGATTTATATTAAATAGACTGAAACTTAATAAGCTGCTGCGCTGTTATTCTGGATATTAGACATCTCTAAAATAACTGTCAATTGTCAACTGCTATAACTGCTTCACAGCTTATGAAATTATGAGGTTTTTTTGATGACTTTTTTTCAATTTGAAGCCGATTTCGTTGATAGCCTGCGCTGCATTCCTATGCAGGTGCGCTATAAACTAGATACCTGTGGTGTTAAGCTCAAACTGCCTGACTGGAATCATTTTTCACAGTTAGAGCGTCAGGAGTTGGTACAATGCCCTTGCGAAACGGAAACTGAGGGGCAAACCTATCGAGAAATGGTGCATCAACTGGTAGCAAAACATGGAGGCGATCCCCCCAAAGACCTCCCGATCGATCCTACCCCGGAATGGCACAATCCTGGGGCAATTCCTGCTAGCGTCGAGGCTCAAAGCTTTAGCTTAGATCTGACCTTAACCATCGAGCAGTGGGCATCCCTTACCCCGCTACAGCGCTTTGCACTCATCAAACTCAGTCGCTCTAATCATGAAAACCGTAATTTTTTACCAGCTTTGAAGGAGTTTGATTTGGCTTGAGGTACAGATCTAAAGTTGGATGGTTCGATTCAAATAACTTTTATAGCGAGGGATTAGGGGCTGTCAACGTCAATTGTCAACTGTCAACTGCTATATCTAACTTTGGGAAGTCTGGTTCCAAATCCGCTCTAATGCTTCAATTTGGCTTTGTAGCTGAGAATCTTGCTCGGCAGCATGTTTGTCAAACCAGAGTATAAGCAGGATGAGACCCACTGGAAGGCCAATGAAAGAGATCCCTAGTAGAATGTTTGCTAGTTTCTCATCTAGGTTAGGACTCAGCAAATAGGTTCGCGTGGGGACTGAGAGCTGTTGCTCTGAAGGAGAGCGCGATGGGGCAGTTTGACTATCCATCGTCTCAATGTCGCAAATTAACTTTTGTCCTTGTTTGGTGCAGCTCAAGTGTTCGATGTCTTCAGCCTGGATTGTCTGGCTCAATCCTGACGGGACTGGGACTGCGATCGCAATGCTTGCCGCCGTGAGGCAGGCTGCTACAACATTTATCGCCTTCAGATGTGGAGGAAATTTCATATTATAAAGTTTTGTCTTAAGAATCTTAAATCATTGTTTAGATACCACTACTATCTTACCTTTTTGTGGATTGACCAGACTGAGAAATCTTTAGGGCTTGCTGAATAAGTTTTTGGTGAGGTTTCAAAGAGGCAGGGGGGCAGGGGAGCAGGGAGCAGGGGAGAAAATCCGAACTTATTTTTTGGCTCAGTTTCCCAAAAGTGCAAGGATTTTCAGTATAAAGGTGCAAAAACCTGGCACACCCTGAACCTTTAATCGTCCTCTAACCCTTGATGTATAAGGTTTTTAGACTTGTGCAGCAAGCCCTCTTTAGACCTTTTGCATAAATCCCTGACGGGGTGACAACAAGCTGTCAATCCCTTACTGCGTGCGGGATTGACAGCTTGTTGTCACCCCGTCAGCCCAGTTTGAGTCTTCCGGAAGCATCCTGAAGACTGCCGCAACTGGGAGAGATTTCAAAATTAAAAAGCTAAAAATATCAAAACCTAATCAGAGTGAGGATCTTACACGGGGAAACTGCCCATCATCGGTGGAAAGTTCAAACTAGGGTTGACACTCCCCGGTCTAAAGACACGGGGATTCTAAGTTCAACGTCAGAACTTGCTCTACCAGGGGCTCTCTTTCAAGTCAAGTG
>DOIX01000318.1:1708-12668 GCA_003511885.1 Cyanobacteria bacterium UBA11153 | reverse complement strand
ATCATGAAGAGAAGCGGAATCCTCCCTGAGTAAACAGTTTGATTTCCATCCAGTAATTGTCAACTGTCCACTGCTATATAACCCATCTCCATAACTCCCGGAGAGCCTTAACCATTAGCCATTAACCATTAACCATTAACCATTAACCATTCCTCACTATCGACTACCCATTTCCGATTGATTCGTTTCTCTTGGTTGATGGGAATCTTGACAATAAACTCTGTACCTTTCCCTTTTACCGAAACACAATTAAGTTGTCCCTTATGTTTTTCCACTACAATCTGATGGCTAATAGACAATCCCAATCCCGTGCCACTACCTACAGGTTTTGTTGTAAAAAAAGGGTCAAAAATTTTTTGTTGTATTTCCTCACTAATACCGCAACCATTATCAACAATCCGAATTACGACAAAGGGTGTAGAGGCAGAATCTTTCCCCTTTTCTACCTCAGTATGGATGGCGATTGCTCGTGGTGGCTTTTTATGTTCTAGGGCATCAATCGCATTAGTCAGTAGATTCATAAACACCTGATTTAACTGACTAGCATAACAGGTAACTCGTGGCAGTGGGCTATAGTCTTTAATCACCTTAATTGCCGGAGAAATGAGGCTACCCTTCCCAGGTGTATTCACTCCTTCCGCAATCAAACGGTGTTGCAATATTTCTAGGGTGTTTTCAATACCTTCATAGATATCTACAGACTTTAGCTCTGCTTCATCTAGTCGAGAGAAGTTTTTGAGGGATAGAACAATATGCTCGATCCGTTGGACTCCTACACCCATTGAATTGATTAGTTTTGACCAATCTTGCAGCAAAAATTCCAAGTCAATTTCTTCAGATAATTCTTCAATTTCAGGGGTGCGATTTGGGTAAGTTTTTTGGTAGGCTTCAATCAGTCGATTCAGGGAGTGAAAGTATTCCCGAACAAAATTGAGATTACCCTCGATAAAGCTTAAGGGATTGTTGATTTCGTGAGCAACACCCCCAATCATTCTGCCTAGAGAAGACATTTTTTCAGATTGAATTAGTTGTACTTGGGTGCGTTTCAATTCGTTTAGGGTTTTTTCTAGGGCTTGTGCTTTTTCTCTTTCTTTTGCTTCTGATTCTTGCAATGCCTGTTGAGATTGATGACGTTGAATAGCAATTTTAGCGAGGTAGAGGGTTTGGTTAATTAAGTCTTTGTCAAGCTCAGTTACTGTTTGGGGTTGGTCATAATATCCACCAAAAGTACCCAAGACTGTTCCTTGTGATGATAAAATTGGTACAGACCAACAGGCTCTCAGCCCGTAAGATAAAGCTATATCCCGGAAATCAGCCCAGAGGGGATCCGTGGCAATATCGCAGACGATTATGGTTTCTTTACGATAAGCGGCTGTACCGCAAGAGCCAACATTGGGGCCTATGGCTACACCATCTACGGCATTGCTGTAACTTTGTGGTAAACTCGGTCCAGCACAGAAGCGCAATCTATTTTCTCTATCCAGTAAAAGAAACGAGCAGCGTATATTACGAGATTTTTCTTCAACTAGTCTAGCGAGATTGTCAAGGATTTCCGAGAGTGACATATCAGAAGCAATCAATTCTAGAATGTGATTTTGTTCGGATAGTAACCTCTCGGCTTGTTCCCTTTCTTCTATCTCTTTTTGCAGCTTTTCATTCTGCTTTTGCAGTTGCTTGGTTAAGGCATGGAGATGGAGGTGAGTCTTAATTCTGGCTAAAACTTCTTCTAGTTGAATTGGTTTGCTGATATAGTCTACTGCTCCTAGTGATAATCCTTTAACCTTATGCTCTGGATTAGCAAAATCAGCAATAGCTGTCATAAAAATTACTGGGATATCCTGAGTCTTTGGGTAAGCTTTGAGGCGACGGCAAGTTTCAAACCCATCCATCTCCGGCATCATGACATCGAGCAAGATTAAATCCGGTAAACCTCCCTCCAGGATTTTCAAAGCTTGGACTCCGTTTTTAGCAATCCAAACTTTATACCCATGCTCTCTCAAGAAATCAGAAATCAATTTTAGATTGGCACTGGTGTCATCTATCACCAGAATTTCTTCTTTCTTAGCGCTATTGTTGAGCTTTGACATGATGATTAATTAAATTTATAGAGAGGGGCTGGGGGCTGGGGGCTAGGGAATGTAAAATCAATGGTTTCAGGAATTGAGTTTTTAACTACGCTCTTCAAGCACTGCTATAATTGCAATTCTTGATTGAGAAGGGATTCGAGAGAGAATTGATCCTTCATGAGAAATTAGCGAATATGATATATTTTATTATGAACATTATGATAAGTAAGGGGCAATTATCTTGGTAATTTTTTCATATTCAAACTCAGCGGCTAGCTCCTGTATCCTCGTCACAAACCCAGCATAGTTAGGGTTTAAGTGCTGAAGTCGTACAATCTCCGACTCAACATCGTTAACCACACCCCTACTAACTGCTTGATACAGGGGCAGGAGTACCTCTGGAGGTGGTACGATCGCATCTGCCAGTATAGCGCGATCGCAACTCAAGGGATCCCCTCGCTTCTGAGATGTCGTTTCGCCATCGCGCAGCCGGCACCCAGTGCCATCGCAAATCCAGGATAATCTTAAGTGAAGCTGGATTTTATCTAACAAATCTGGAAATTGGATGGGTTTAGGGAGAAAATCATTACAGCCAGATTCTAAGCTAAGGAGTCGATTCACTGGAAAGGCATTGGCAGAAATAGCAATGATAATCCGAGCCTGAAACTCTGGTAATTGACGGATTTGTCGCGTCATCATATAGCCATCCATTACTGGCATTACTAAGTCAGCAAAAATTAAATCTGGTTGAAACTCCACAGCTTTTTTTAATCCTTCTGCTCCATCTTCTGCTTCTTCTAGTTCAAAGCCGATAGGTTGTAATATATCGATCAGTATTTTCCGATTTTCCCAACTGTCATCGACAATGAGAATTTTGCGTTTTTTTCCAGAGTAGCCAACGATATTTTTGGTTGATTTTACTGGTGGTAACTCCATTGAGTTTAAGCTAACTGGCAAGTCTACGTCAAACCAAAATTTACTCCCCACTCCAGGAGTACTTTCGACGCAAATTTTGCCACCCATTAAGTCTACAATTCTTTGACTAATTGCTAATCCTAAACCAGTCCCCGCACTCCGGCGAAAAGTATCCCCTACTTGCTCGAAAGGTAGGAAGATTTGTGATAATTTTTCTGAGGGTATGCCGATGCCTGTATCTTCTATTTGGAAGCGGATTGTGGCAAGGGATGGGGCAGTGGATGGGGCAGCTACCAATTCTACTTTAAAGGTAACGCTGCCAATATCTGTAAATTTAACTGCGTTAGTAAGTAGATTCATTAATACTTGGCGCAGTCGTTTTTCGTCGGCATTAATGAGTATGGGGAGTGGGTGAGGGGGAAGGTATGTGAAGGTAATATATTTTTCTGTTGCTTTGAGTTGGAATATTTCTGATAAGCCTGTAAG
The DNA here is from genome assembly GCA_003511885.1 of Cyanobacteria bacterium UBA11153. Lineage (GTDB taxonomy): Bacteria > Cyanobacteriota > Cyanobacteriia > Cyanobacteriales > Coleofasciculaceae > Limnofasciculus. The sequence continues at coordinate 9,201 of DOIX01000318.1, read as the reverse complement.
GAAGGAGGGGAAATGAAATTCTTCTGGGTAGATTTCGATTTTACCTGCTTCAATTTTTGAGAGATCTAAAATATCATTAATGAGGGTGAGGAGGTGAGTGCCGCATTGGTAAATAATATTAATGCCATCCTGTTGTTTGGGAGTGGAGTTTTTGTCTCTTTGCAGAATTTGGGCGTAGCCTAAAATCCCGTTGAGAGGGGTGCGAAGCTCGTGACTCATATTTGCTAAAAATTGACTTTTAGCAAGGTTAGCGGCTTCGGCGATTTCTTTGGCTTGTTGGAGTTGGATAGCTTGCTGTTGGGTTTGTTCGAGTAATTGAGCTTGCTGCAATGCAAATCCTAATTGAATGCCTATTTGGACTACGGTATTAATTTCGGCCTCCCTCCAAATGCGATAATCTGAATTTTGATAAGCGGCGAGTAATCCCCACAGTTGACTGCCGTTGTAGATGGGAACAATAATGTATGCTCGGATTTGCAGTTGTTCTAAGAGTTGGAGATAACAGGGAGAAAATCCAGCTTGGTAGATGTCTTGAGTGACTCGGTAACTGATACCTTGGTTGTAGATACCACCCTTTGTTTCTTGGATATAACTATCTACTAAAAGTTCATGAGATCCTCTAAATAGTGTTTGGATATTGGCGATAGGTATGGTTAAATTATCATCATTTGTACCAAGATTAATCTCTTGTTGTCGCATGACAGAAATCCAGCCATTTCCTACTGACTCGGCAACAAATTTACCACTCCAATCGGGATTAAACTGATAGATGGCAACGCGATCGCAACTGATAAAATGGCGTAGTTGTTCGGTAGTGGCGGTGAATATGGTTTCGATATCCAGCGTTTGACGCATCCTTTGGATGACGGTAGCAATCGCTTTCTCTTGTTGGGCTTTTTCTCGTGAGGCTTTTTCGGCTTGTTTCCGGATGGTAATATCCCGCAAACCAATCAGATAAGCTGGTTTACCCAACCACTGAATTGGCGTTGACTTCATCTCGGCAATAGCAATTTCCCCGTTGAATTTAATTAACTCTATTTCTGTGGTTTCTTGTAGGGGAATTCCCCATTGATATTCCATTAAGTTTTCGGAGCATATATTTAACATTTGCTCTGTGGCTGGATTGGCAAACTTGATGTTACCCTCGCGATCCACAATCATGATGCCATCTAAGCTATGGGTAATGATAGTATTAAGCTGTCCTTCTTTCTCTTGTAAGGCTTTTTCTATCTGTTTGCGATTAGTAATATCTACGGAAACTCCGATTAAGCGTGTCGGTTTACCTGTGGAATCTGCTAATACTTTCGCTCTTGTCATCAGCCATCCCCATTTAAGGGAATTTGGATCTAAGAGAATGCGATGCTCTAATTCAAAGAAACCTAAATTAGCGGTGTCACTGGCAAGCAAAGCTATCGCAGATTGATTTGCCTGATGCAATGCCTCTCTATCATCGGGATGTATCCAAGCTAAAGATTCAGAATAAGTAAGTTCTAATGGTGTTGAAGGATCCCCAACAGTACCAGAAAAAAACAACTTATCAGTGCTTAAATCTCGCTCCCAATAAATCGTATTGCTAACCTCTAATGCCAGTTTTAACCGAGTTTGATTTTCTTGGATAGCCAGTGCTGCTTTTTTGCGATCGCTAATATCTGCAATCCGGACTAAAATAACTGCTTGTCCTCCGATTCTGACTGGTTTTACAGAAATATCTCCCCAAAAAAAATTCCCTTTCTGAGTTGCATATTCCATTTCGCCAATCCACAAACCATTTCGATCGATTTCTGTGTAAACCAGCTCCAATTCTTCTGGCATAAAGGGATAGCGGTGGAGAGTATAACCTTTGATACCAATGAGATCTTCTTTACTCGTGACTTCAAATAATTCGACTGCACGACGATTGCAATCAGTAATCGAATATGTTTGGGGCAGAGCCAGAAAAATGGCATCTGTGGATTCGTTATAAATAGTTTCGCGAAGTTCCTTTTCCTGCTGTAATTGTTTATTCGTACTAGTTAATTCGGCTGTGCTATGGGCTACTTGGGATGCTAAAGTGTGATTGTAGTCAGTTAATAGTCGCTCAGTTTGTTTTCGTTGGGTGATGTCAGAGAAAGCTGCTATTGCATAAATAATCTTGCCTTGGTTGTCACAAATGGGTGCAGCATGTACCTCCAAGGGAATAATCTGCCCATCTCGATGAATTTCCAGATCTTCAACCAATACATTTTCGCCATTAAGCGCTCGTGCAATCGGCAGTTTTTCCGTCGGGTATGGCTGATTTTGGCAGTAGATTTGATAAGCGGTTGTTAATTCTTCCGTAGCAGCATTTGGGATAGTTTCTTTTCCCAGCAAACCCTTGGCTATCGGGTTTAAGTAAATAACTTTACCTGTCAGATTGTGAATAGAAATTCCTGTAGGTATCGCATCCAAAAATTGTTGAAGCTGACTTTCATTTTCTGCTAAAGCTTCATTTAATGACTTAAGTTCAGTAAAAGACTCTTGTAGTTGCGCTGCCATTTGCTGGAATGACTTGGATAGCTCCCCTACTTCATCTACGCAGCTAATTTTTACAGTTTTATACCATTCCCCCTTGGCAATATCTTTAGCAGCAGTATTTAACATCCGAATGGGTTTAGCAATCCAATTAGCGGCAATCGTACCAGCAGTTATCGAGCCAACTAAAGCTAAAATACACAACAAGATAGTAGTCCGAGTATTGGCATTAATTTGTGCCATGAAATCTGATTCTGGAACAACCACCACAACCAGCCAATCCAAGCCATATTTATCTTGGTAAGGAGTCACCTGTACAAATTGCCGCTGGTGGTTGCTAACTAGATGGAGTTGTTGACTTATTTTTAGGTTATGAAAATTGCCAATTTTTTCAGTAAGTTGCCGAGCAATATCTCGCGTTACAGTGTCCTTACTATTAGTAGCTAGCAATGCCGTTGGTTCACCTTTTATTGGCTTAACCAATAGCGATTCTTGGGTAGATGTAGCAACCAATTTACCAGAACGATCCATAATAAAAATCTGTCCTGATGGAGAAAAATCTAGCCGATTCAGAAAAGTACCGATCGCTGAAAGTGTCAAACTAGAGACAAAAGTCCCCTGCCATTTTCTTGCCTCATCGTATAGAGGAGTAACGGCAAAAATTCCTAATAAAGGTATCACCTTATAAGCAGAAATTGACGACCACTTTTGTTGATTAGCAGTTTGAGCAGTGCGATACCATGAAGTTGTGCTATTATCAATTGGGAAGGTATAGAAAAGTTTGCGAGGATTGCCTTGAGAGTCAACTAAATAGTATTTCCGCTTGCCCGGATCGGTATTTCTGAGGGTATGGAAGAAGGGAGTACCAATAGGCAAGTCTTCCCCAGTTAGTTTTTCGACTGTTTTGATAGTTTCCTCGCCCTGAAAATGTCCATAGCCAATTTCTTCTCCTCGATTGTTGCCAAAGTAGATATCTTCGATTAAGGGATTGAGCGTTATTTGCTGCCAAAATTGCTGTCGCAGTTGTTCAAAGTCTTTGATGTTGAGAATTCCCTGCTCAAATGCCAAATGATTGGCAGCTATAGCATTTTGGGGAGCTTGTAGATAGGTGCTGATGGCATCGCTAACTCTTTCTCCCACTTGTGCCATTAACTGCTGTGCCAAATCTTCCACAGATTTTTTCCCGCTTTGGAAAGAAAGATACCCCACCAATCCCACTGTTCCCACAATTTGGACTGCAAATGGGACAATCAGAATTGTGCGCAAGGAAAGTTTGTTAGTAATTGTGGCAGATAGGCGATCCAAAATACGAATCAGCATGAAAGATTTTCGCTAATCGATCGTTTTCAATAATCTACAGCAGTTCGCGCTGGCGTATTTAGACACAGGAATATGAGAATATTTTATTCTCTCCCTAGATCGATCTATCCTTTAGCCACATATTTCTTAAGATTCGCCAGACAGAAGTAGGGTAAGGAAGTGTTTTATTGATATATAACTTTGCTATGAATAAGCAACCGGAGTTAGGAATTGACATCCTCTTAGCTCTACTTCATCATCACATAAGCGAAAGGATACCGGAAGGATGAATCAACTAAATCTTATGAATACACTAACTTTCTTCTGGTGTTGGAGATCCCAACTTCAGCGATAGCAAGTTAGGTTAGTTTATATATCCAATCCGGCAACTTGTAATTCTGGCGGATGTTCGATCGCAAAGTGATAAGATAAATCTTGAGACGATAGGGGTGGTAAAGCGATCGTCCATTCTAACAGCCCCATATCACCGAGAGGAATTGAAGGCTGACAATCTACGATACGAACCTTCAATTGCTGATGACAACTAACAGGTAACTGTTCCACGATCTTGACTTCAACCTCTCGATCGCGTAAATTACTAATAGAGATGCAATAGCCGTAGATAGCAGTAGTCCGTCCCCGATCGCCAATTAACTTCTTATCAATTAATCTCTCCACTAAAGTCCGCTCAATTTTCACCCCTTCATCAACCCCTAACTCAATTGTAAATTCTTGTCCAGGAGCAATATTTTCAATTTCCGTTGTACCAATAAAAGTGCGATCGCGGAAAATATTCGCTTTTCCCGGCAAGAGAGTAACGTTAGTCAAAGGATTTGCGATCCCCACTTTGACATAGGCATAATTTAACCGTCGCGGAACAGAAATATACTCAGATTTGCAAGGGTAATCGTTATTAAAAATAATTGTTTTATGACTCGCGCCATTACTACTAATATTACACCTGCTGCTAGCGACAAATGTGACAAGACTTGCTACTTTAACACTATCTCCCTTACTCATTTCCTCTCTTAAACGTTCCAACTCCGCTTCAGTTAACATCCCCGATGGCAACGTTGTTCCAGCAAAAGGCATAGCAAGCTGAGGATTGTGAGAGAGATCCGAGCGATCGTTACTTGTCGTCCCTCCAGTCACATTGCGAGACTGTTTAACATCAATATACCAAGGAGTAACGGGTGGTAATTGAGTGCCAATTTTTGGCTTGGCTGTAGAAAGAGTCAGCGCCACTTCTAACCAATCTTCACCTGTATTTTGTTTTACATCTGCTAAGTAGATAATATTCACACTTTGGTTAGCACTTTCCCAGCGTAAGTCATAGTGAGGTTGCCAGCTAGCTTGAGTGACAAGATAAGATATTTCTAACTCTAATGCACCTATCTCTAATACTTCCAGCGAGATCGCGATATTCAGACTTTCCTGCGTCTGTGGTGATGACAGTCTATCCAACTGCGATCGCAAAATCTGTAATTGATTGCCCAGTTTTTTTTGTTCTCGATCCTCTTTAGCGATTCCATTGGATATTTTTTGCCACCTGGCTTCGACAAAATCTAATAATTTACCCATTTTTTCAAGATCCAGCGGTTCAGGATTTTGAGATTTGGCTAAACTATCCAGGTAATAATTATTGAGATCCTTCACAAAGTTACGCTGAAGATTGAGCAAGGTTAGCTGTTCTTGTCCCTGACGTTTTTGCTCTTCTAAATCCCGAATTTCTTCATTTATTTGCGATACTTTAGGATGAACTGATGTGGGAGTTTGATTTTCTTCTGTCCGGACTCCCAATAAACGGACTCCTGCTTTTCCCGCAGCAGAAACCTGGACTGATTCCCCAAGCAATGTCATCGGTAAATAAGGAATAATTAATTCTGTTTCTTCCCCTGCAAGCTGGACAATTCCTCGGCGCGTTACTAAGGCTCGATCTTCGTAAACTGTTACTTCAATAATGCGAGTATCTACTGTTTTGTTCATCTGCGATTTGTCCTTGATTTTGAGTATGGACAATGGACAATGGACAATTGTCAGTGGGGTAATCTGAGTAACTATCAACTATCAACTATCAACTGTCCACTGTCCACTGTCAACTATCAACTATACCTTCTCCCTTCTTCCCATTCCCCACTCCCCAATACTGCTTCCTAATCACTTACCACATTTATCGGTGCAATTCCGGCTAAATCGAGAATTTGGGGAATTAAATCCTCTCGTTTTACCGCCATAATATGAACGCCCTGACATAATTCTTTAGCTAGCCGCACTTGTTGGGCGGCAATTTTCATCCCTTCCCCTAAAGGATCTGTAGCTCCTGCTAATCGGTCAATAATAAATTGAGGAATACTGACACCGGGAACATTTTTATTAATAAATTCCGCGTTTTTGGCAGATTTAAGCAAAAAGATGCCTGCCAAAATGGGTTTATCTATCCCAGCAGCAATTTTATCCATAAACACTTCCAGCCGCTCGAAATCAGTAATCAATTGGCTTTGGAAAAATTCTGCACCCGCTTCTAGTTTACGCTCAAAGCGCCGCTGCAATCCAGACCAACTGGCAAGCTGAGGATCGACTGCTGCACCAGGGAATAAGTCCGTGTTACCATCTGGTAAGGGTTTGTCATTGCCATCTAAGCCTCGATTCAGCCTACCAATCAATTGGAGTAGGCGCACTGATTCCACATCAAAAACACTCTTAGCATCTGGATAGTCGCCCGCTTTCACTGGATCGCCTGTCAGTGCTAAGATGTTACGAATGCCCAACGCATGAGCGCCCATAAGATCAGCCTGTAAACCGATGCGATTGCGATCGCGACATGCCATCTGACAAATTGGTTCTATCCCCTTCTGAAGTAAAATTACCGAAGCGGCAAGAGACGACATCCGCAAGACTGCCCTGGATCCATCAGTAATATTAACAGCATGGACGCGCCCTTTCAGAGTTTGTGCCATTGCGATTGTATGGCTGGGATCTCCTCCTTTGGGGGGAGCAACTTCCGCAGTAATCAGAAATTCTCCCGATTTGACAGCATTACGGAAAGTGTTATAACTGGTCATTGGTTATCGATCGTTAGTTATTGGTCATTACAGCTTAACCGAGAGAGGGTTGCTAAATAAATAGATATGGATGCAGAATTAATCTTAAATAATATTTATAATGCTTTCGATCCCTTTCAACCATTACTCGCAGGAGATCCTTTAGTTTTACCGATGATTATGGTGCAAACTCCTGATGGATAAATTCATCTGCAGATAAAATCCTGTCAGGGTGAAGCATTTGCGGATAAAACCATTGATTTTCTGCATAAATCCGGGCGCAAATGATTCATCCCTACACCCAAATTTGGACTTCTCCAACAAATAATGTCAAAATATTTTATCTCTGTAGGGGCGAAGCATTTGGACGACAATTTATATTGAAAACCCTGGATATACAGTCCAAATGCTTCGCCCTCTCCTGGAAATCCAAACACTCTCCTGGAAATCCAAACACACCCTAGGCGACAATTTATATTGAAAACCCAATATTTTCAGTCCAAATGCTTCACCCTCTCCTGGAAATCTAAATACGCCCTAGGCGACAATTTATATTGAAAACCCAATATTTTCAGTCCAAATGCTTCACCCCTAAACCCAAATTTGGACTTCCCCAACAAATAATGTCAAAATATTTTATCGGGAGCATCCCAATGAAGGCAA
>DOIX01000318.1:0-1552 GCA_003511885.1 Cyanobacteria bacterium UBA11153 | reverse complement strand
ATACTTGTTTTTGCCAAAGTTTTGACCCCTCCAGCCCCCTTGTGAAAGGGGGGAGCAAGAATACAACCTGTATTTCTTCCAAATCGGGATGCTCCCGAATTTAGAAGCTAAAAAAACATCCTAGTCTCGTTTCTAGCTCTAGGAAATTTTAATAATGAAACAGCCCTCCCCATCAGCCCAGACAACAGCTTTCACTTTAGCTAGAATTGGGATAGCCATTGGGAATTTGCTAATTTATTCCCCACTCCCCATTCCCCATTGAGAGAAAATTCATGAAAAAACCACTACTCCTGACTTCCCTTCTATTTCTCACAACCGGATTGGGAGTCACCTCTCCCACTCTAACCCTGAAAGCAGAAACACCAGCAGTTATTGCACAAGTTGCGCAAAATTCCCCCCCTCCTGCCAATCCTGCCCAATCGGAAATCGAATTAATCGATCCGGGAATTCAACCGAGACAGGAATTGCGTTTTATTCCGGCTGCCAATACCAGGCAAACCACCAAAATAACCATGAAGACAAAGATGGCAGGAAGTATCGATGGACAGGTGATGCCTGCCATTGATTTCCCTCCTGTAGCAATGACTATGGAAGCAATAGTTAAGGAAATTGATGCAAATGGAGATACTCACATTGAAGTGTCTTATTCTCAGGTTGAAATAGCTGCCAATAGTTCATTTCCTGCCAATGTCATCGAGGCAATGCGATCGCAACTAGAAAAAGTCAAAGGACTGAAGATGTCCTATACTATCGACAGTCAGGGCAAAACCAAAGACTTAAAGGTGGAATTTCCGGATAACATAGATCCTAACATAAAGCAGTTTCTCCAGCCAATGTTAAACTCTTTGGAGCAATTATCTGCTTCTCCTATGCCATCAATTCCTGTCGGGATAGGAGGAAAATGGCGGGTGACAACTCCAGTTCCTCCTGTAGGTTTGCCGATCGAGCAGATGGATGTATTCTATGAATTAGTGAGTTGGGAAAATAATGTCGTAACTTTGAAAGTAAGTACAGATGTCCAAGGAGATCCTAACGCTTCCCACAATTTTAATTTCCCAGGAATGCCCCCAGGTATGGAGATGAATATAAAATCGATGGCAATCCAAAGTACTGGAACTTTAACAGGAAGGCTAGATCGAATTCTGCCCGATATTGGGAATATTTCTGTGACCTCTAATATGGAATTTACCATTAAAGATCCTAAGAGTAATCAAGAATCGCAGATTAATATGAAATCTTCAATTGATATGACTATGGAATCTCAATAAAAAATAAACGGTTCGCAGTCAGCACTTTAGTGCCAAAAGACTTTTTCCGCAAACCCTAGCTAGAGGCAGAGCCTCCAGATTCTCGTTCCCAGGTTCAACCTGGGAACGAGGGTTTGGAGGCTCTGCCTCCAATTTAGCACTGAATTAATACAATGTTTTCTAGAGATGTCTATTATAGCAAGGGACTAGGGGCTAGGGGCTAGGGACTAGGGAAGAAAGTCGTAAAATCAATGGTTTCAGGAATCGAGAACGCCTTAACCGCCCTGGCGGTTGCTATAAGTGAG
>DOIX01000245.1:17168-20347 GCA_003511885.1 Cyanobacteria bacterium UBA11153 | reverse complement strand
TGAATATGTAGCGCTATTTTAGAAACTTGGTATAAGTAGGAAAGAAGACACCCCCTAACGGTTAGAGGTGGAACTAATTATGGTTGAGTTAAGTCATGTTGATGAAGGCTAAAGGCTGATAATCGGCTTTTAGACTAGATCCTTCGGCGTTCATACTTGATAATTGATTCTATGATCCGTTTTTGGAGCAAATTATCCTTATTTCTAGTATTCCTAATTTTTCCCAGCTTTTTACCTTCCTCATCAAAATCCATTTTCTCATCAAAATCTATTTTCTGTCTGCCAGTTGCTTGGAGTAGCCAAATAAAAGACTCCTCTTCTCAAGTGGCTCATCTCTCATCCCTAACTTCCAACCCTTTACTTCTCGCTTCCTCGGATCGCGATTTTGGGGATGATGGTAGAAATGGTACAGATGGCAGAAGTGGGAGAAGTGGCAGGGATGGTGAAAATCGTACTATTTTTGCCAATGGTAGCCCAGTGAATTTGGAACTTTCTGGGGAAAGTGGGGAAGATGGGGAAAATGGAAAGTATGGGGAAGATGCTGATTGTGAGAGACAACCGCTCAATATGGCTCGTGATTTGCGTGCAGCCAGTGGTGGGAAAGGTGGAGATGGTGGAAGTGGTGGAAATGGCGGAAATGGCGGTTCAGTGACAGTATATTATACCAATCCTGCCGATTTGAGACAAATCTACGTGCGATCGCAAGGTGCTAGGGGCGGGCGTGGGGGAAGAGCTGCCCGTGGTGGTGATGGCTGTGAATGTGAAGATCGTAGCTGGGAAATACAAAAATGTACAGGCACGCCTGGTACTCCTGGATATAGCTGCAAAAATGAAAAGTATTCTTGTGAGGATGGCAGAGATGGTGCTGATGGCAGAAATGGCAGTGACGGCAGAGATGGGAGTATGGGTACGTTAACTTTAATTAATCGTAGCGAAGCTTTGCCGGGAGATCGACCCACCGTAACTTTGGGGATGCCGGAGTTACAAAATCGGAGCGTGTCTCTTTCTCTCAATCAATGGGAGACAAAGAGTGGTGCTACTAGTCTTTTAGCATCTGGCTCGATAATTAGCGATCCCTATCGGGAGTTTGTCACTCGGCTTGAGGGATCTTTTGAGTTAGTATGGAATGCTAATCGCTCCATTACTGATTTCTACAATCAACGGGTTTCTCTCACTTTAAAAGAAGATAGACAAGTTCATGTTTCTTTACCGGAAGATGTCTGGTTTGATGGGACAACTTCTGTGGAAAATGGGCTAACTCGGTTTGTTGTCTCTGGTGCAATCTTGGAGAGTGAAGCGACTCAGTTAACTAGGGCAGATTTTGCTGGTAGCGGACAAAATCTTACTTTTAGTTTAGTGGATTTAGCTGGTAAGTCTGATTTGATTTCTACCCAGTTTTTGATTAAATATCGTACCACCAGAGATAGCTTTGAGCGTTTCTCGGAATATACTACTCGTTACGAGGGAAATGTTCCTGCTGATTTGGTGACGCAGAATGGGAATCGCTTTACTCTTAATGTGGGTAAATTACCGATAAATTCACAGTTTCTACAATCGGGATTAGGAGTAGAGATTGAGATAGTGGCGATTCGGGCTTTTGCCGGAAATTCTGCTCAACAGAAAATTAGTTGGCGCGGAGAAATTAAGCGGTAAGCTGTGGAGCAGCTCCCATTGGATTTCGGAAGATTATTCATGGGAAATGGGAAGCAGGGGTGAGGGGGAGAAAAAAACTATAGCGCTTTGCAGTTAGGTATACCCGGAAGGGAGAAGCATTCTTGTCTGAAAATACTGGTTTAACCAAGAGGTTATTTATAAGAATGCTTCTCCCCTACTCATAACTCTAGTAGCTGTACCTCATCCAACTGAAATCTGCTATACTTCCTCGTCTCCCTTGTCTCCCCTGCCCCCACTCCCTCATTAGGGTTTTAAAACATTTTGGGGAAATTGCCCTTGCACGTTACCCGCAGGATTATAACGACAGACGACATAGTAGGCGTTGAAATTTGTGGAGTTAATCACTTTTTTCCCTTGGGCAACTCCACAACCTAATTGTGTAGAAGACTTCCAAACTACTTGGGTAAAATGCCCAGTTGCTGAACTAAAACCAGGATTATTATAGTCATATTTGCTGACTTCATTGTACCAGGAAGCAACTCCCTTATCTGCTAATGATGTAGCTCCGATAGTACCTGTAGTGTAATAGACGTAAAGATTTTCTCCTGCACCATTTCTTTGGGTAGAAGTACTATGCTCAAATTTACCATTGTCTGCTAAATATTTTGCCCAGTCTTGCGCACCTTGATTGAGCGTGGTATTTGCTGTTAAGTTAGGACTGTGATGGGTAGCTCGATAGGAATTATGCTTCGTCAGAGATTGGTTGCGGAAAGCAGTTATGTAGGTTGCATTTTGAGCTAATGCGGGGAAAATCCCGACACTAGTTCCCGCTAAGATAGCGAGCAAACCTGCTAAGACTGGCTTGTTCTTCATCACTGGAATCATGAACATACCTCTCAAGAAAGTACCGAGTTTTTTTTCAATTTTACAATATATTTTTTGGATATGTCGAGGGATTATTTTATTTTTTTAATAGGATATTGAGTTACGCAAAACCCCTCAGCTCCGAAGATGCAATCCTAAAAGATATGCCGTGCCATAATTTGTAATGTACAGAGGATTGGGAAGAATCATTCGCTCTTTTCCCTCTCAAAAAAGTAACACAGTGTCGTTTACTTTATGCAGTGGCTGATTTTCCAGCAGATTTAGCCAGTTTTAAGGCTTTGGGTAAGTCGTGTTTAAGTCGTGGTGATAGCAAAATTGCTCTGGTATGCTGGTTGAGTTAGAGTGGCATAATCAGCAATTTAGGCAGTAAAATTCAGCCATATCTACGATGTGGGTTCATCGTCACTTCGCTTACAGTTGAAGAAACCTGTAGTTAGTTCACTCAAAACTATGCCATTATTCGATCGCATTAGCAAAATCATCAGCTCTAATGTAAGCGATATCAGCAATAATATTTCCCAAGCTGGGGAAGCTGTAGTAGAAACAGCTATAGGAATAGGAGAAGCCGTTGCTAATACTACAGTAGAAGCGACTCAAACTGTTGTTGATAAAGTTGTCGAAACCAAAGAGGCAGTTACTAATACTACCATTCAAGCGACTCAAACTGTTGTTGATAAAGT
>DOIX01000245.1:0-16809 GCA_003511885.1 Cyanobacteria bacterium UBA11153 | reverse complement strand
GATAAAGTTGTCGAAACCAAAGAAGCCGTTACTAATACCACACTCCAAGCTACTCAAACTGTTGTAGAAACAGCTACAGTAGTAGGCGGTGTAATTAGTGAAGCTACTGTACAAACAACCCAAACCGTTGTCGGAAGCATTGTCGGTGCAACAGAAGCAATTAGCACTACCGTATCGGAAACTGGGCAAACTATTGTCAAGATAATTCCCCAGATTTACCAGGAAGGGTGTGGGGCTGTAGCAGAAGAATTAACTAAAATTGGTTTTACAGATTGGCATAGCTTTGTTGACAAATGCCAAAAAGAATTAGATACTAACGTTATTAAAAGTCAAGATTGGCTCTATCACAAAATCCAGAATCCGTTTGCTCCTTATGAATCAATACTTACAGATGAAGATATTGAAAAAATCAGAACTTACGAAGCTCAGTATCAGTGGGATAAGTTTGACTATGCTTTTGTGGGATCTAGTGGTATTTTAGCATCTCTGACAGATTATTTTCTGGTCTCTATTCCCCGAACAATTAAGACGGGTGAGTATGGTGGACAAGTGGGTAGCCCGATTACGGCATGGCTGAAAAAGTACAATATTAATACCTCAGATGATTGGTTTGCTCAATGGGCGCAACATCTAGAGGAAACTTGCAAAGTGCCTTACGATGGAACTAATATGCCTGGAATGTCTCCATCTTCCCACCGATTGCAAAGTCTGGGACACGATCCTGTTCTCGGTTTTATTTTTGGTGTCCTTGATATTATGCGAGGTACAATTACAGGATTTTCTTACGATAAATTGAGCGGGGAACATTCACTTTTTAGCGATGTAACTTGGTCGAACAATCCACAAATTGGCTTAATTGAAGCAATTTTGCGCCAAATCGGACACCTAATCTCCGATGCTTTTACACCCATGGGATTACCAGCACCTTTTATGACATTGGTACAGGGAATTAATATAGGTAGTATTGGTGCAGAAGGCAAAACCGTTGGTGAAGTTGCCCGTTGGATGTATTTAAACGGTTATGATTTGCGACATTTCTTAGTTTCTGGAATTACACCTGCTACAATTGAGTTAGTCCTGCGAGCTTATATTATGTTACGGCATTACTCCGAATATGGAGAAACTAAGTTTCTACTGGGTTCTCATCCAAAATATCGCTCTATGTTATTAGCTGCACATAGTATTGCCGCATTAGGAAATGTCGGGAAGATTATATTAATGGAAGGCAATCCTTTAGCGATTAATGAAGCCCAATGGTTAGCTCTGATTCGTTACACTATTCCCAGTGTAAAATATTGGGTATTCGAGCAACACCACTTACGATTGGAATACCTCAATCAAATGAAAGAGTCTGAGTGGAATATGCTAGTTAATAATAGTGATACGATCCTGGAAACTGTAGCTCAAGAAACCGATAGTCTGGCGATGCCTGGGGCGGGCGTTGCGATCGCGCTTGGTTAAGCAATAAAACTTAACAATGGCGATGTCGATATTCCTGTGGTTATTTAATCAGAAGACAAACCTAACCCCCCCAACCCCCCTTCCCTGCAAGGGAAGGGGGGAGAATCTTACTCCCCTCGCCTCTTAGGAGAGGGGCTGGGGGAGAGGTCAAATTTCTGTTTAGCACGTACTTTCAGTTCGTTTTTATATTATTAAACCTCTTATCGGATTCGAGACGTACTTTTAGTTCGTTTTGAATCCGATGACTTCTGAGAAGCATGAGGAAGCTAAAAAACTATTTGGCTTGAGACTCCAAGCACTTCGTAGAGAGAAAGGAATTACACAAGAGCAATTTGCAGAAGTTATTGATAAGTCAGTTGAACACATTAGTTATATTGAACGTGGTGAAAGATCCCGATCATTTGAAACAATTTTAGATATTGCTAAAGCATTGGAAGTATCAGTGCCATACTTAATGAATATTACTTCTAAAGCTGATATTGTCACTAACTTTATCACTGAATTACAGACTCCGTTAGTTCCTCCTTCTTTGGTTGAACCTGTTACACAACCAGTTAATACAAATAAAGAACGTCGTTCCGATTTGGAAAGGTTACAGGAGGCGCTTAAAGCTATCCAGGAATTACAAAATCTTGCCAATGAATACGGTATTAATGATGTCTTTCAAGACAATGGGGGGAAGGTGCTTCAAGTTTTAATTCTCCTTGGCTTACGCATATCTCCTGGGCGTGAAGGTAACGACGCAATGGATGCTGAAGGTAATGAATATGAGTTGAAAACAATTAATAAACTTTTGAGTAAAAGTGTGACTACACATCACCATCTCAATTTAGATATTCTGGCTAAGTATCGCTCGGTAAAAGCATGGTACATTGCTGTTTACGAAGGGATAAAGTTGAAAGCTATCTACAAAGTAAACCCTGCTGCACTTGAATCCAAGTTTGGCTACTGGGAATCTAGAATACTTGGGGGAATGGCATCTATTAATAATCCTAAAATTCCCCTAAGTTTAATTGAAAGAGAAGGTGAGTTAGTCTATCCTAAGCAACATGATTAAGCAATTTAGGATTAAGTCTAAAACTTGAGAGTTAACTGTTTTGAATTGATTATGTAGATTGGCTCTTCTTGACTAAGCAGCTTATGGTAAAGATGTAACAAATCAGTTTGAGATTGATGTTTGTCAATAAAACGAAAAGCTGAGGTAGCTAAATAGGATAAATCTTGTTCAAAAGCTAGCCAATTTCTTTCTAATTCCTCGGCGACAAATCCTGTGGTATTAGATCCGGCAAATATATCTAAAATTTTATCTCCTGGATTAGTTAAAAAATTAATAAAAAACCTGGGTAACTTTTGGGGAAATCGGGCTGGATGAGGAGGTATAGAAACCGATTTACATAATTGAAGATAACTAGAATTACTTTCAGTATTGGGAATTTCTAAAAGGTTTGAAGGAATAGCGCCACCATTATCAGCAGCAAAATTTTTACTAATATCATGACCAGAAGGTCTGTCTTTTGGCTGATAGTATTTATCCGGATTTTCTTGTAACTTTTTCATCCGTTGGGAGTAAGGAACTAAGACATTACTCGCATTAGCTTTAGGATGGTCAGTTTTCGAGAGCCACCAGACAGTATTGACAGCATCTTTAACTCTAATTTTTCGTTTATTAACCCACTCAATGGGTGAGGGTAGTTTGGCTGGATTAAACCAAAAGAATTCCTCAGCTAGTCTAAAGTCTAGATCGTCACATAGTTTGATTAAAATACGATAATTATAGAGGGATCTCACCGGACGTTTACTTTGATAAGCCCCACCTAAATCAATCACAAAGCTGCCAGTTGGTGCCAAGACTCTATGAACTTTTTTACAAAACTCAACTAGCCAATCAACGTACTCTTCCTGATCGACATTACCATAAGTTTTTTGGCGTTGTAGGGCAAAAGGTGGCGAGGTTAAAACTAAGTCAATTGAATTATCCTCAAGTTGATCTAGGAGTAGGAGGGAATCACCTACATATGCCATGCCATAATTTGTAATGTACAGAGGATTGGGAAGAACCATTTAAAACAAACTAGCAGTGCTTTTTATACTATAAAGCTAAATTGCTAAATTGGGGGAGAAGTCAATCTAATCTAGCCGAGTGGTTAACTGATACCTTTGGTGTAAGTGCAGTAACTTTACAAGAGCTGGGATTGCGAGATGCTCAAGCAAGATGTAAAGCTTTTAGTTAGATCTTATCTAAACCCCAACAACCGCCAGTGGTTTTAACCACTGGCTAATAGCTAAAGTCCTCTAAAAGAGGACTAGAAGAATATTTTAGTCGATTTCGCGATCGCGCTATTTATTAGACATTTCCCAAAATTAGGTTTTAGCCCAGACAGGATTTAGATGGGATAGCATTCTTTAACTTTTTTTCCTTTGCTAGTCAAGGTCATTTCTGATAACTTCAATTAAATCGGAAATGCTAACCTCTTTCCCTAGGGTAGATTCCAAAACCTCTATAAGTGCCGTCAATGTACTAAACTGAACTCCATTAAGTTCATTACGAAACGCACTACCAATAGTATTTTTACTGACTCTTCCTTGAGCAAGCTTAATCAATTTATACTGAGTTATTCCCTCCTGCTTGAGAAACTCTTTCAGCTTCCACTTGATAGTTATCATCTAGATTCCCACAAAAAAACTTGACTGCACCCAATATATTGGGTATACTCAAGCAGTATACTAGTAGATATGAGCATAATAGTGGAAATACCTTTGCAAGTCGCATCCTTTTTTTCAGGAATTGGAGGCTTTGATTTAGGATTTGAGATGGCTGGGATGAAAGTAGTCATGCAGTGTGAAATAGATGCTTTTTGTCGAAAGGTTTTACAGAAACACTGGCCTGATGTTCCATTGTATAGCGATATCACTGAAATTAGTGTTGAGGAAATTCCAGATTCTGATATTTATGTGGCAGGATTTCCCTGTCAAGACTTATCCTTAGCCAATCAAGGGAAAAGAAAAGGTTTAGATGGAGAAAGAAGTGGACTATTTCATGAGTTTATCCGAATTGTTGCAGAGCGAAAACCTCGATGGATTGTCCTGGAAAATGTCCCCGGATTGCTCAACAGCAACTCTGGCAGAGATTTCACAGAAGTCCTCAATCGGTTGGACAGGTGCGGGTATGGTGTTTCGTGGAGAGTGTTTGACTCTAAATTCTTCGGAACACCCCAAAGACGTAGAAGAGTCTTCCTTGTCGGAAGTTTTGGATCGATTTGTTCCGCTAAGATTCTTCTTGACGATAGAGCATTTGCAGTCTCTTCTAGAGAGAGCAAATGCCAGAAACAAACCACTACCACCAGATTTAGAAACAGCGATAAAAAATCAAATTTATATTCTATCCAACATGCCTCAATTGGTAGAAAGCATACCGCAGGTCCGCAATCAAAAGGATTTCGTAATGATGGAGAAACTTGGACGCTTGATTCAAGAGGCAGTTCAGATGTTGTCTGTCAGACGGATGACTCCTTCGGAGTACGAGAAACTTCAGGGATTTCCGGTAGATTGGACTCTCGTAGATTCAGAGTTTTAGGTAATGCTGTTACTGTTTATGTTGCTAAGTATATTGCCGAGCGAATTATTAATCTGGAAAAAGGACATCAGCTTGTGGCGGAAACTCCACGTCCAATATTTAAACAACTAGCTCTCTTCTAGAGGAATCATATTAGTTGTGAACAGTTCTTCATCTTTTTCGCCATACTCAATTAGTCTATTAATCAACTCTTTCAGATCTAGATATAAAATATTATCTAGATCTATCTCAAAATCAATTGTCACGCCTTCTGTAATTTTATATGAAATGAATGCACAATTCCAAGCGCCGCTTTTCTGTCGCTTAAGATTTTCTACCAGGGGTAATTTACCGAGAAGGTGCAGATAGATAGTTTTTCCCATTGCGGCTACAAACTTTTTCTCAGAACTAATACATATTCCACCTTTAACGATAAGTTGCTCCTGTAAACGCCTCCAAGCATTAGCTGGAATTAAACCAGGAGTAGCTTTCTTTCCAGTTTTTGTCACGCGAAAAGGAAAATCATCTAATCTGACGTTTTCTCCATTTTCCCACCGGGTTATATGATCGCTAAGAATCTTTGTCGAACTTGTTTCCCCACCACCTTGAATTTCCAGAATACAGGCATCACCGTTTCTTTTGTCTCTGAGAATAAAGTCTGCTCTTTGTCTTAGTTTTGTCGTTACTTCATATTTGTATTCAATATCTTGAGCTGCAATCCCATCCTCAAATACTACCTTGGATATTTCCAGTAATCTAGAGCGCTGATAAGAAGTTGGATTCTCCATATCTGTAGACAAAAGCCTATGTTCGCAAACAATCAGCGGCAGTCCTCCCTTACTTTCAACGACACACATTGGCTTCTGTTGACCATATCGATCAATTTTTTTACAAGTTTTGTTAATGTAAGGACATAATTTATTAGCCAATCTGGGATCTGATGAATTGATTTCGTTAGCATTCATACCTAAAAACTCAATAATTTTAACTGCCATAAGTTTATTTACTTGTTCTAGACTAGTAAATCTTTTCGCCTCTGTTGCGGAGGGTAAGGATTGCCTTAACAGCATCAGGGTGCATGGAGTGGGAGGAATCGATGCTGCGGAGCAATAGATTAGTATCTGCTAAAAATAACACTTAACCTCTCTCTCCATAAATGCTTTCTCGACTGATTGCATCATCTGACAGGATGGGATGATTCATTTTTTTGTGAGTTTCAATCCACTCTAGAAAGGTTTCTGTCCATTCTTCAGAGGTTGCTCTTTGGTAAAAAGGAAGTTCTGGTAAGATGGAAACGTCAGAAGGCGCAGAGGCTGGATTAGTTTGAGGGATTGGGGGAGTACGAATTGATTTATAACGAAGATAGTCAATGAAATAAGTTAGTTCTAATAATGCTTCACTGGGAAGATCCGCGATCGCATTTATAAGTTTTTGACGAGTTGCTTGGGTATTCATCGTCGAGTTAAGGTTTGTTGAGGAGGGCGATCTTTATTGTATATCGCTATTATTTATAATAGCGATCGCACTGGACTGGGTTAAGTAATAAAACTTAACAATCCTGATGTCGGTATTCCAATGGTGGTGTCATTCCTCCAAAAATAAAAACCTAACCCCCCAACCCCCCTTCCCTTCAAGGGAAGGGGGGAGAATCACTCCCCTCGCCTTGCAGGAGAGGGGCTGGGGCAGAGGTAAAAATCAGCCAAAGGGAGAGATTCTTACTCCCCTCTCCTCTTAGGAGAGGGGCTGGGGGAGAGGTCAATTTTATGCGTATCCTAGTAAAAGTCCCCTCCATTCACACCTCATGCTAAACATCCCTCAACTCCTCGCTCAAGAATTATCCCTGACACCCGCCCAAATCGAAAATACTCTCACCCTATTTGCCGAAGGTGCAACGATTCCCTTCATCGCCCGCTACCGGAAAGAGCGGACTAATTCCCTCGACGAGGTACAATTGCGGGATATTTCCGAACGCTACACCTATCTGACGGAATTAGAAGAACGGAAATCCACGATATTGGATGCGATCTCGTCTCAAGGTAAACTGACTGATGAACTGAAAGCTAAAATCGAATCTTCCCTACAAAAAAATGAACTAGAAGATCTCTATCTTCCTTATAAACCTAAACGCCGCACGCGAGCAACTATTGCTAGGGAAAAAGGTTTAGAAGCGTTGGCAGAATTTATTAAATCTTTGAATAATCCCAAAGCAACACCTGTTTCTCTGACAGATGAAGCCGCTAAGTATATTTCGGAAGAGAAAGGAGTAAAAACCGCAGAAGAGACACTTAAAGGTGCAGCCGATATTTTAGCTGAAGCTGTATCGGAAAAAGCCGAATTGCGAGCTTATTTGCGAGACTATTTCATGCAGCATGGCATATTCGTCTCTAAGATAAAAGATGAGTTTCCGGAAGGTACGACTAAATTTGAAATGTACCGCAATTACCAAATTAAAGCCAAAGACATTGCGCCTCACAATATGTTAGCACTTTTCCGAGGTGAGAGTGAAAAAGTATTGAGTCTTGACCTTACCTTTGATGAAGATGCTGTTCAATCTTATTTGGAATCTGAGGAAATTAGAACGAAAATTCCAGCAGTGCGGGATTTTTATCGGGCAATGTTAAAGGATGCCTTTAACCGTTTGATGAAGACATCATTGACAACGGAAGTAAGGAGCGATCGCAAAAGTTATGCCGATCTTGAATCGATTAAAACTTTTGAGACAAATCTCCGGGAATTACTCCTATCTGCCCCGGCGGGAATGAAGCCAACATTAGCTATAGATCCCGGATTGCGGACGGGATGTAAAGTAACTGTATTGAATGAAACTGGGAAGTTTTTAGAATATCAAACTATCTTTCCCCATACCGGAAAAGCTACTGAAGCGGCGGTAATTATCAAGAAACTAATTGAAAAATACCAGATCGAATTGATTGCGATTGGTAACGGTACTGCTTCGCGAGAAACTGATGAGTTTATGGGAGAAGTATTGAAAACAATTGATCGCAAACCGATCAAAGTAATCGTCAATGAATCCGGCGCATCTATTTATTCTGCCAGCGATGTAGCACGAGAAGAATTTCCAGATCAAGATGTTACCGTGCGCGGCTCAATTAGTATTGGAAGACGCTTGCAAGATCCTTTAGCAGAATTAGTGAAAATTGACCCTAAATCCATAGGAGTGGGACAGTATCAGCATGATGTGGATCAGAAGTTATTGAAAAAGAAGTTAGATGATACAGTAGAAAGCTGCGTTAACTATGTAGGTGTAGATTTAAACACCGCATCCAAAGAACTCCTTACCTTTGTCTCAGGCTTAACCCCAACCATTGCCAAGAATATCGTTACTTATCGTAATGAAAATGGAGCCTTTACCAATCGCCGCAAACTGCTAAAAGTAGCCAAACTCGGACCAAAAGCCTTTGAACAAGCAGCGGGATTTTTACGGATTCGTGGTGGTGATAATCCCTTAGATAATACCGCCGTCCATCCAGAGAGTTACCCAGTAGTAGAAGCCATTGCCAAAGACTTAAATGTCCCCTTATCTCAGATATCCCAAGCCGCAGATAAACTCAAATCAGTTAATCTGAAAAAATATGTAACTGAGACGATTGGCTTACCCACACTTCAGGATATCATTAAAGAATTAGAGAAACCGGGACGAGATCCCCGCGCTGAGTTTAAATATGCCACCTTTAAGGAAGGAGTGAAGGAAATATCTGACCTAAAAATTGGCATGGAATTAGAAGGAATTG
Source organism: Cyanobacteria bacterium UBA11153 (assembly GCA_003511885.1). Lineage (GTDB taxonomy): Bacteria > Cyanobacteriota > Cyanobacteriia > Cyanobacteriales > Coleofasciculaceae > Limnofasciculus. The sequence goes on along the minus strand of DOIX01000245.1, from coordinate 8,043 downwards.
TGACAAATGTCGCTAACTTTGGGGCATTTGTCGATATTGGAGTCCATCAAGATGGATTGGTACATATTTCCCAATTAGCAGACAGATTTGTGGAAGATCCCAAACAGATAGTAAAAGTGGGAGAAGTAGTAAAAGTAAGAGTAGTTTCTGTGGATGAGAAGTTGAAGCGGATTGGGTTATCGATGAGATCTAATGATGGGGGAAGTGATGGTGGTGGTGTTAAGAATAGTGAGAATCGGAATAAGAATAATTCTGCTAGTTTGGCGGATTTGAAAGCGAAGTTTAATCGGAGAAATTAGAAGGAGGTGAGTAATCATATAAAATCGTTGGTATGGGGGCGATTTTCTGGGCTAAAATGGATGAGACAACTGCTTAATACCTCATGAGTGAAACTGTTTATATCGAAACCAGCATCTTAGGCTACCTCACAGCAAGAGCGACCAAAAACCCGATCCTGGCTGCAAATATAGAGGTGACAAGAGAGTGGTGGCAATCTCGCCGAAGTGCATTCACACTATACATTTCACAAATTGTTCTAGATGAGGTAGCACGGGGAGACATTGAGATTGCAACTCAACGTTTAGAAATCCTAAATGGGCTGCCTTTAGTGGAACTCAATCAGGCTGTACGAAGCTTATCTGCACAGTTTCTAATGCGAAGCAATCTTCCCCCGAAAGCCTCTGATGATGCAGTTCATATTGCCGTAGCAACAGTCCATGGATTGGATTATCTGCTAACGTGGAACTGTAAGCATATTGCGAATGCTCAAATTCAAAGAAAGCTTACAGAAGTTAGCCTTGATTTTGGATACCAGTTACCGATAATTTGTACCCCTTACGATTTATTAGGAGATTGATTTATGTGGCAAAATGAAATTCTAGATGAGATCCATAAAATACGTGAAGAACATGCTAAATCATTTAACTATGACTTGGATGCCATGTTTGCTGATTGGCAGAAGAAGCAAGCAGAAAGTGGCAGAGAAGTCGTAAGCTTGTTGCCAAAAAGCAGTCTAATTCCTACTTTGAGAGGTTTGCCTCGTGCTGACAAGTTGAAAGTGATGCAATTTCTAATTGCAGAATTAGCCAAGGAAGAGGAGCAAAATCTACAACCACGGACAACAGACTTTCTCTTCCCAACCAAGCTATAATTACTTCACAGTAGCTTTATGGACTACCAAGACATCATTACAATTGAGCCGGGAAAACGGAGTGGCAAGCCTTGTATTCGAGGAATGCGCATCACTGTGTATGATATCCTCGAATATCTGGCAGGTGGCATGACACAAGCAGAAATTCTTGAAGATTTTTCGGAACTAACTGCGGAAGACATCAAAGCATGTCTGGCTTTTGCTGCTGATCGTGAGAAAAAGTTAAAGGAAAGTATCTTGATCTTAACATAATTGTGAGCGATCAGTATTGGAACTTGACAGACAGGAGAGCTTGAAGGTAAACTCTGACAAAGGGTGTTAATTTACAAATACGGTAAGATTAAGAGTTAGGTTGCTTAATTCGGAAGCGATCGAGTAGAGGTTGTTTTTAACACTGTTACTGAATTTCCCATGAATCCACTGATAATTTCTGTTGCCGAGGGTATTTATAAAATATACTCTTCTGAGAAAGAAAAGACTAGCTATCCAGAACACCTACCACAACAAGCTCTGATTCTTTTTCAGAAATTCAAGAAAGCCTATGAGAGAAAGGATATTCAAGGGATAGAAGATACTATCTCAGCAAGCTTTAGTGGCGACGTTTATGGAAAATCCAAGCCTGACTTTCTTAAATTTATGGAGTACAATTTCCAAAGATTAAAATACGGACTTAGCCCACATTTGACAATTGAGATTTACAATATCGCCACTAACTCTGATCTAGAATTTTCTGCTATCGTTGACATGAAGGCAAATTTGCAATTTGCCGGAATTGTTACACCGCTTAAGTGGGATGCAGGAAAATTATTCTGTGAGGCAAAGCCGGAAGGTAAATATAAGTATTGGAGGATTACAAAACTGGTAAAATTCAAAGATTGATATGTAATAAACCGATTCAAAGTGCCAGAGGTAGAACTAATATGTCAACTATTGAGCAAATCGAAACAGCGATTCTCACTCTTCCATTAAATGATTTCGAGAAACTGAGACAGTGGTTTTTTGACTTGGATTATCAGCGTTGGGATGAGCAGCTAGAAAAAGATATTGTAGACGGTAAGTTAGAAATCTTTGCTCAGGAGGCAATCGCTGAATTTAATGCAGGGAATTGTCGGGAAATCTGATGCACTATACAACACGACGCTTTTGGCAATGTTATAGCACTTTACCTGAAAACGTTCAGCAAACCGCCGATCAATGCTACGAGTTACTCAAAGCTGATCCATCCCATCCATCGTTGCATTTCAAAAAACTCAGCAACAAGTATTGGTCAGTTCGAGTAGGGTTAAATCATCGAGTTTTGGGGGTTGAGGTAGAAGGCGGCATTTCGTGGTTTTGGATTGGTACGCACGCAGAATATGACAAGTTGCTCGGTAAGTTGTAACGATGATGTATTTATCTGGAAATATGCCAAATATATTTCCCATTTCTCCAGAAATGTTGCAGCGGACGGGCGATCAACCTTGTAACATATAATATAGTTGACCCGATCGTGTGGTAAGACCATACCTATTTATGCCTTACAGCCAATTTAGCCTACGAAACCTAGTCGAACAATTTAATTTGACTTTGGAGGAAACGACTCGATTATTTCCTGATATAAATCCGATAACTCCTACAGAATTACTATCAATGACGTTGCAAGAGTCATTGCCATTAGCAACTGCAATCAATAGTGAAAAGGCACGATCTGAATTAATTATTACCCCGATTTTACTCGAAATTAAGCGAAAAATGAATCACCAAATTGGTTTATTTTCTGGTAATGATTTTACTGTAGATTCAAACTTGGGACTCAATGGTTCACCTGATTTTTTAATTACTCGCAGTCGCGAACAATATTACATTAGCGCCCCAGTAATGACTATTGTTGAGGCAAAAAATGAGAATATTAATTTGGGATTAGGTCAATGCGGTAGTGAAATGCTTGCAGCACAGATATTTAATGGACGGGAAAATAATTCTGTGACTACAGTTTACGGATGCGTTACCACTGGAGTGTTATGGAAATTTTTGCAATTAGATGATCAAACGCTATATATCGATCCTGTAGAAATATCTATTGAACCCATCGAACGATTGTTAGGGATTTTTATCCAGATTCTTTCTTGAATTGAAATATCGTTAAATTTAATATAAATAAAAAAATCTCTCCTTCAAGTCGAGTGATAAGGAGGAATTATAATTCAGAAAAAGCTTATAGGGCAAGACTTTCAGTTCAATATTTTCAGTAATCTATCAGTAATATGGGAGTTTTCCACATCCAACTAACAACAGGTATATCATTACTTCAAACTCAAAAATTTATCCAAAGCTGCTACCATAAGTGGAGGCCAACGACGGATATTTTCTACCCAATCTAAATCTTGATAGCGCCCGTCTAATCCCATAACTGCTACCCAATTACTTTCGGCTTCTCCTGGTTTGCCATCTACCCATAATACGGCGGTTAAGGCGGCGCGTACATCGGCAAATTGAGGATATTTCCGAATAATATTGCGCATTTCAATTATGGCTTTATCTTTCTCTCCAGTTTGATAGAGGGCGAGGGCATAATTAACGCGGGCAAAGGCAAAATTAGGCTTTAATTCTATTGCCTTATGATAAAATGCGATCGCATCGGACCATTTTCCCAATCCTCCAGTGGCATTCCCTAGGTTGTTGTAGGCTACTGCGTCGTTGGGATTTATCTCCAATACCCGCTGATAAGAAGCGATCGCATTTTCCCACATTCCTGCCCTTTCATAAGCTATCCCTCGATTCAGATAAGCATCAGGGGCATTGGGCGCTAAGTCAATCGCCTTGTTAAAATCTGCAATCGCATCGGACAATTTATCCTGAATTACTCGATAATTTCCCCGATTACTCCATCCTACAGGATTATCTGGTAATAATTCAATTAATTGACTCCAATATCCTTCTGCCGCTGCAAAGTTACCATTTTCGGCAGCCGTAAAAGCTTCTTGCCTAAGCTGATTAATTTCCTTAATCTGACTTGCCGTTAAATTCACTTCTGCCCTAACTGGCTGGTTGAAAAGAAACACTAGCATTACAGACAATATCGTCAAAATACATCGCCGCATAAAAAACTTTAACCTTGTAATATTTTGAAACTCAAAACTCAAAATTATCTTTCCTCATTCTCGATAAAGAGGGCGAGTCAATCAGGGTTATTTGCGATCTCGATAATTTATCCTAGCAACTCGCCCCTACATTTACACAAACCCATTCTTATTCTTATAAATCTAGTAATTTAACAAAACGCCCCGCCTCCACATCATCAATATCAGCGGCTTGTCTCATTGCGGAGATACAAGTTACCCATTCTCCACAATTTTGCCACGGAGATAACATCGCTGCACCACCTCTTACTATATAAGGTGGATCCCCGATAACTGGTAAATCATCTCCCGGCGCATTACTATAATCTGGGGTGAAAGAATCAGCACACCATTCTCCGACAGCCAGCCCTACCAAACCAAAAGGATTAGCAGCGGCTTGGCATTTTTCGCGATCGCTAAATTCAGCAATCGTAATCCTTTCTTCGTCAATTATATTATCACCCCAGTAAAACAAAGTGGAAGTCCCACCACGATAAGCATATTCCCATTGTGCTTCTGAAGGTAATCTAAATCTAAGTTTATCCATAATTTGATTAACTTGATCCCGTGTTAATGTTGCTGAAATTATCTTTCGATCTGAATCTAAATCTAGATCATAATCTGATATGTAATCATCTAAATCTACTTCAATATATTCCATAGCGAATGAATTAATAATTGGTAACCTAGACATCAAAAATGGTCGCAACCGCACCGAATGAACGGGGCGCATACTATCCATAGATCCCAGAAACTCTTCATCTAACCCTTCTTTTTGAATTAGACTTCGCAAAGCCACTTCCTCTCGCTCGGATAAACCCATATTAAACTCGCCACCAATAATTAGGTTAAATTCTAATTCTGTGGGTAAATGTTTAAATGTGGGAATGCGGAATGCAGGATTATTTGTGTAACTCAGGGTATATTGGTAGATGTATTCATCCTGAAGTTTTTGTGCTAATTGATTAATTGAGGCATCCTGTTCATTTTCGCTCAACTTTAACCAGAGATCTAATTTCTCTAAAGCTGTTGTTGTCATAATTTATCAATTTTGTACCTATTAATTTGAGAGAATTGAAAATAGAAAATGGGTAATAGAGCAGGAAAAAATTTGGCTGTCATATTGCGTTCAATTAACCATTAACTATTAACCAGTGCTGCTCGAAACTATTAATTATTAACCATTAGTAATTAACCCTTAACCATTAGTCGTACCCCAAATGTTTCCGTGCCGCCCCAGTAGCAACACGTCCGCGAGGTGTACGCTGTAAATAGCCAATTTGTAATAAATATGGCTCATAAACATCTTCAATAGTTTGAGCATCTTCACCTGTAGCGGCGGCAATTGCTTCCAATCCCACCGGTCCTCCATTAAACTGTTCGATTGTAACGCTTAACACTAATCTATCTGTCCAATCTAAACCCATGGGATCTACATTAAACACTTCTAGTGCTTCTGCGGCTACCGATTGGTTAATTATCTCAATTTTTTTCACCTGTGCATAGTCTCGCACCCGTTTGAGGAGACGGTTGGCAATGCGAGGAGTGCCACGGGCACGACGGGCAATTTCCGAGGCACCATCTTGAGTCAGGGGGGCTTGCAGAAGTGTCGCTGTCCGTTGGACAATCAGACTAAGTTCGTCTATCTCGTAGAATCGCAGACGTTGAATTAGTCCAAAGCGATCGCGTAATGGTGATGTCAGGGAACCAACCTTAGTCGTAGCGCCGACTAGGGTAAATTTCGCTAAGGGAATACTTCTAATTCGTGCTGTTTGTCCTTTACCGATGGTAATATCCAAACGATAATCTTCCATTGCCGGATATAATAGTTCTTCTGTCATCCGCGATAGGCGATGAATTTCATCTATAAATAATATATCTCCTGGCTTTAAATTAACTAAAAGTCCGATAATATCTCGCGGGCGCTCTAATCCTGGTGCAGCAGTAATTTTACAGTTGACTTTCATCTCTGTTGCCAAAATTAGAGCCATGGTAGTTTTCCCCAATCCCGGCGGCCCGTATAATAGCAAATGGTCTAATGTCTCTTTTCTCTCTTTGGCGGCTGCGATCGCAATTTCTAACACATTCTTTAATTCTGTTTGCCCAATATAATCGGCTAGTCGATGGGGACGTATCCTTTCTTCCTTCTCGTTAGTTTCATCCGGTAGCGCAGCAGCCACTAAAACATCAGTTTCTCGGTTACTTTCTTCCTTTTGTCTATGCTTACCACTCTTTTTTTTACCACTAGACTTAGGTTTGTCTTCATCTGGTTGTTGAGACTGTTGTCGAAAAGAAGTAATTGCCATAAATTTAAAAAATTAGACATTTATATGTATAGCAGCCGCCACATCGATTAAGGCAGAGATAACGAATACAATTGACAATTGTCAATTGTCAATGGACAATTGATAAGCACCTAGGCAAAATTAATTACACACTCTAATCTTCTGTAATCCTTACTAGATAAAGGGTTTGGCTTCGCCAAATGTGCAATTAACTTTGTTTGCCTACTTAATGGACAACTATCAACTATCAACTGTCAACTGTCAACTATCAACTATCATCAGACATTTTATGTTATCTAAACGAATCTTACCTTGCTTGGATGTCAAAGCTGGACGGGTTGTCAAAGGCGTTAACTTCGTAGATCTTAAAGATGCTGGAGATCCCGTAGAGTTAGCACAAGCATATAATGACGCAGGAGCAGACGAACTAGTATTTCTCGATATTACCGCCACTCACGAAGACCGAGACATTATCGTTGACGTAGTTTACCGCACAGCCGAACAAGTTTTCATCCCCCTCACCGTTGGCGGCGGAATCCAATCCTTAGAAATGATTAAACAATTGTTAAGAGCTGGTGCCGATAAAGTCAGCATTAACTCAGCCGCAGTCAAGAATCCCGATTTTATCAACCAAGCGAGCGATCGCTTCGGTAACCAATGTATTGTAGTAGCCATTGATGCGCGATCGCGAAAAGATCCTCACAATCCGGGCTGGGATGTATACGTGCGCGGAGGCAGAGAAAATACAGGTATCGATGCTATTGCCTGGGCAAAAGAAGTCACACTCCGAGGCGCAGGCGAACTTTTAGTTACCAGCATGGATGGAGATGGAACCCAAGCTGGCTATGACTTAGACTTAACTCGTACCATCGCCGAAGCCGTGGAAATTCCCGTCATCGCATCCGGCGGCGCAGGAAATTGCCAACATATTTATGAAGCGTTGACAGAAGGCAAAGCCGAAGCCGCACTCCTGGCATCCCTACTCCATTACGGACAACTTACAGTATCCCAAATTAAAAGCTATCTCGCAGATCGCCAAATCCCGACGCGGTTGACGTGATACAATGTGACGATTTACAGCAAATCTTTAACTTTTGTGAGACATCCTCACGAAGATGTGTTGTTAGAATAGATGAGCTGTTACGTTTCTTAAAGTATGTTAATCGCTATTTTAATATTTGATGTTGCTTTGGTCGCTTGGTCCCTCCACCTGATGCAGCAAGCCTTCGATACCCGCGAATTCTCCCTTATGTTAGCGGGAACCTTAGTAGCCCTATCGGCTGGAGCCATGATCGTGGTATATTTCCTGATGAACAGCTACTTCTGCTATCTCGATCGCATTGCCCAAGCCCCAAGCCCCTTTTATTAAAGGCGGGAAAACAGAAATTTTCCCCAAGTGCTTGACTAAATCAAATAGATCGGGCATGATAGAAAAGGCTTAACGGGGTTATAGCTCAGTTGGTAGAGCACCTCAATGGCATTGAGGGGGTCAGCGGTTCGAATCCGCTTA
>DOIX01000302.1 GCA_003511885.1 Cyanobacteria bacterium UBA11153 | reverse complement strand
GACTTTTTCAGCAAACCCTAATTCTTTAGCACCTCCACGCCCTAAATCTCCAATAATCATAAACAGCCAAAAATAAATAACAAACAACCAAGAATCAAAAACATCATGATGTCATCTCAAACAGAAAGATTGGAAATTCGCCCAGTTACGACTCCAGAAGAAAAAGAAATGTTTCTGGACGTACCAGAACTAGTATACGCTAAAGATCCTAACTGGGTATCCCCCATCCGGAGCGAGATAGCCAATAAATTTGCTCCTACAAACCCTTTCTTTAGTTACGGAAAACTACAGCAATTTATTGCCATCTCTCAGAGTGGAGATGGGAGAGAGGGGATACCAAAACTCAAATCATCAAGCAAAAATGGCAGCGCAGTCGGGAGAATAGTTGCCGCTGTCAATGAGAGATTAATTGAAAAAGAAGGTAAAAAGATTGGATTATTTGGATTTTTTGAATGTATCAAAGATTTTGCGATCGCAAAATCCCTTCTCAATGCTGCCTGCGAGTGGTTGCGAGAACAAGGCATGACGGTAATTAGAGGACCAATTGATTTATCTACCCATAATAATTGTTTATTCTTAGTCGATGGCTTTGATACGCCGCCAATGGTGATGATGCCATACAATCCACCCTATTATCCTGAATTTATGGAAGAAGATGGGTGGCAGAAAGCTAAAGATGCTTATGCTTATGATTTTCCTCTGGATAAACCTCTATCTCCAGAATTTGAAAAAGGATATAGAATTGCCTGTAAATCTGGTATTACTTTCCGCCCAATTAGAACAAAAGGTGATGGATTTACGCAAGACTGCATCAGCTTATATCATCTTTTTAATCGAGCGTTTTCTAATAACTGGAGTTCAACACCTCGTACAGAAGAGGAATTTTTAGAAGAAGCCAAGTCTTTACAAACTTTAGTAGATCCTGATGTTTTCCCTATTGCTGAAGATAAGGGAGAAATGATTGGTTTTTGGATGGGATTACCTGATTATAATATTCCATTAAAACATGTAAATGGCAAATTGAACTGGTTGGGAATTATCAAGTTTCTCTGGTATCGCCGCCAGATTAACCAAGGGAGGGTAATTGCGATTTGTTCCCTACCAGAGTATCGGCGAAAAATGGTACCTTTGGCTTTAATTCATTTAGGAATGCAAGGTGGAATTAAGAAGGGTAAGCCTTATCAAAGGGCGGAGCTTTCTTGGGTTTGGGAAGATAATATGCCATCCCGTAAGTTAATTGAAGCTTCTGGGGGGAAAATTTATAAGACTTATCGGGTTTATGAAAAAGATATAGCAGTTGATAGTTGATAGTTGATAGTTGATAGTTGATAGTTGACAGTTGACAGTTAAAAATTGTCAATTGTCCAAGGATTTTGGGGCACTGAAGTGCTTACTACCAACCAATATAACTGGATTTTGGGGCACTGAAGTGCCTACTACAAACCAATATAACGGGATTGGAGCTAAATTATATCAGGGTGCGAAATGAGCGATTGGTGGGGACAAAATTACCGAAAATATCCTAATTACCGACAATTGCTCCACCCAACTAGTATCGGGTTAATCTTGATGGGATGTTGGGCTTTGGCAAGCGCGATCGCAACTTGTGGGGATGGGTGGCTGGTACAATGGTTGGAGCGAAGGAATCAAACGTTATTCTTTGAAATTCGAGGCAGGGTTTCGCCACCAGAAAATATCATTATTATCGCTATCGAAGATAGCTCCCTTTCCGCAGCCCAAAAGTATCAAAACGATTCCGAAAAACAGCAGTTATTTCAATTGATGAAAAGTTGGCCATGGCAACGTGCTATTTATGGTGAGGCAATTCAAAAATTGATGGCGGCAGGGGCAAAAAATGTCGCCTTGGATATTTTATTTGATTTACCTAGCGGTTATGGAGAAGAAGACGATCTCAAATTCCAACAAATGCTGCAACAATATCCAGGTAAAATAACCCTGGCGGCTGCCTATCTAGATTCTACAGGGCAAGCAGGTGCAATCGCAGAACTTTTTCAACCTAATTCTACTTTGCTTACTCCTTCAGTATCTCTCGGTTTGGTTAATTTTCCACCTTTAGAAGTTGATGGGAGAGTGCGACGGTTGGGAAATATATATAGAGAACAAATTCTGCGCCCTTTAAAGCTAAAAACTTTACCCTCTTTTGCTGAAGCAACTCTTGCCTCAGCCCAACTTACTTATCCTCAACCTCAAGGTAGCGATATTTTCTTTTACGGTAGGGAGGGGAGCTTCAAACAGATACCTTTTTGGCAAATAATAGATCCTGATTGGTGGGATATTTATGTAAAAGAAGGGACATTTAAAGATAAAATTGTATTAATTGGGCCAACCGCAGAAACAGCAGCCTTTGCCGATTTACATCGCACCCCCTTTACCGATAAGATGCCAGGGGTAGAACTTCATGCTAACGCGATCGCAACTTTAATCGAAGATAAATCTATTGCCCAAGCCATCCCTAACCCTTTGGGGCGAGGTTTATTGGTTTTGGTAGTAGTCGGTGCTAGTGGCTTGTGGTTGAGTAATTTGAGGACAAAACCCGCCGTGCAATTGACGTGTGGGTTAGGGATAGCCATCGCTTGGGAAGGATTATCTTATCTAGTTTTGACCTACAAGCACCTCATTTTACCAGGAGCAGTCCCCGGAATTGCGATCGCTTTAACCAGCTTATCCTATTTAACAGTTGGCGCAATTCGCAATCAGTTAGAAAAAATCAGACTCCGCCAAACTTTAGAAAGGTATGTAGCTGCCCCGGTTGCGGCAGAAATTCTTAAACAACCCGATTCTTTTCACTCCTTACTCAAAGGGAAAAAACTGAAAGCCGTTATTCTATTTTCTGATATTCGCGGCTTCACTACTCTCTCTTATAAACTACCTCCAGAAAAACTAGTTGCACAACTCAATACCTATTTTCATGTCATTGTCGAGGTAATTATTGAAGCTGGGGGAACTTTGGATAAGTTTATTGGTGATGCGGTGATGGCTGAATTTGGTTTTCCCATATCCCAAGGAGAAAAACAGGATGCTCTCAATGCGATTCGGGCAGCCTTGGGAATGCGCAAGGCTTTAGTTGAATTACGAGAGAAATTCATCAAAGCAGGTGAAGTTCCTTTTTTTAATGGTATTGGTATTAATTTTGGTGAAGTAATTGCTGGCGATATTGGTTCCCTTCGCCGCAGTGAATATGGAGTAATTGGCGATGCGGTGAATGTAGCTAGCCGAGTTGAGGGGATGACGAAGCAATTTGGCACAGATATTTTAATTACTGACTCCTTATATCAACTGGTTAAAGAGGAAGTAGAAGTAATTTGTGTAGGAAAACATCCTTTGAAAGGAAGAGAGGAAAGTTTAGTGACATTATACAGTCTAATCGGTTGGCGAGGAGAGGAATAATAGACCTCTTGCATAAATCTGACAAACCTCTCCCCGAAACGGAGAGGGAGGAAGATTTCTTCATCCAATATTATGCTTAATCTGGACTGATAATCCCCCTTGAGTGCGAAGTGATTTTAATTGCGGCTGGACAAACCTTTAAAAGAAAGTTACTCCCTTTGGGAGTAACTTTCTTTTAACTAACAGAATTCCCAAACCTCCCCAACAATTCATCAACCGATAATTCAGCTAACTGCGACAACAACAACCTCAAATCGTCCAGAGATAAAGCCAGTAAACTTGGAATAACATTAGTCAAACGTTCATCTAATTGACCAAAACGCATCCTCAAAACAC
>DOIX01000184.1 GCA_003511885.1 Cyanobacteria bacterium UBA11153 | reverse complement strand
CAACTATCAACTGGCAACTGTCAACTATCAACTGTCAACCGTCAACGATCAACTGTCATCTATCAACCATCACCTGTCAACTATCCACTATTAAAATCCCAACCTTCCTGTATCCTGTTTCTCCAGCCAATCTTTACCCAATTGGATGGTAATATCAGAAGCAAGAGAGCCAGTACTTTCAACCCGTACATCGCCAAATCCTAAATTATCGCGGATTGTAGAAGCTGTGCTATCATCTCCCTGTTGGGCGACAATTCGGGTAACATCTAAAGGTTCTTTCCAAGGTTTATCTACATAAATTTGACGGTAACCTGCTTCGCGGAGTTTGTTAATCAGGGATTGAACAGCTTCTGGCTCGTTTGTGCTATCTTGAATGGCTACCCTAACTCCACGTTGGCTAACTTCTGGGTTGTCTTCGGTGTAGCCTTCATCGAAATATTGGGCTACCATTTGCCGGATTTTGCGGCGATTGGGCAACCAGTAACTCACTTCATGCTGACCGTTACCGTTAAAGTCGCCTGGTAGGATCAGCATGTTAACATCGGATCTTTTGGTATGAACGCCAAAACCAACTAAAGCTACCAATTCTTCTACACTTAAGTTGGTATCGATATGGGATTGAATTACAGAGAGAATTTTGGGTAATCTTCCTAAAGTACCGGGATTGAGTGCTTGTTCCATCAGTGCCCGCATTACCATTTGCTGTCGCTGCACTCGGCCTAAATCCCCATACTCATCGTAGCGAAATCGCAGAAGTTGTAAAGTTTTGTTGCCATCTAGATGCTGTTGGCCTTCTTTGAGGTCAATGTAGAGATGTTGAGTATCATCTTTATATTTCATATCCTTGGGGACGTATACCTCAACTCCTCCCAAGGCATCAATTAATTTTTCTACACCTTGAACGTTTACTCTAACGTAACGATCGATCCCTACATCTCCGAGAAGTTTACTAGCTGTTTTTGCAGTTAATGCCGGTCCACCATGATCGTTAGCAGCATTAATTTTGGTTACTCCATGTCCTTCAATATTAACTTGAGTATCGCGGGGAATGGAGAGAACGGCAATTTTTTTGCTTTCAGGATCGAATCGTAGCAGTAGCATTGTATCTGCTAACCCGTCAAAGGAGTTAATGACAGGATCGTATCCCGATGGATGTATGGCAGATTCGTCAATGTCGGAGGCGAGAACTTTTACCCCTAATACCAAGATATTAACTGGTCTGGTTAGTTCTGGCAATCGCATACTGCTGCGGGTGAGTTTCCCTCCTTTGCTGAAGACGGCAGCTTCTTCGGGGCTGAGGCGGCTTTGGAGTAAGGGCATACTCGATAGGGATACCGCAAGCATTGCCCCGGCTGTGGCTGATAGCATGGCTACGCCAGTAAAGCCCAACCACAGCCACAGCCAATGCCCTGGCTTGGCTTTTTTGCTGGGTTTTTTCATGGACGCTTTTTTGGGCGACTGGGTTTTTTGCTTTTCCTGACGGGGTTTTTCGTGGGTTTTTTTAGCTGGCACTTGGCTTCCTCACACACATGCAATAAGGATGGGATGGGTAAAAGATATGGCAAAAGTCAGGCATTCAAAAGTCAAAACGGAAATCTTGGCTTTGAATTGCTTCTGGGGTTTCCCAGTTTTTTAGCACGGGGAGTGCTATAACTGGCTTTGGGGATGAGATGCGTGATGGGGCTTTTTACCTGCTGTGCGATTGCCTGATTGCAGGAGTAAAGCCGATCCGCACACAATAGTCCTATCAGTTTTTCCGACTTTTTGCAGCATTATCTGGGAAATACTAGTGCAAAATTGGATCGATGGGGATGTGGGTTACAGGCAAGTCTCCTGGCTTTTACCGAAAGGGTGTGGTAACTTGAGGGCGGGTAATGTCTGGAATCTGCTCTGGGATTAGATTGCTGTAATTGGATATTACTTACCTCATCTTCGATCCTTTCCAGAATCTATTTTAGTTTTTTCTTAAGATATAGCAACCGCCACATCGGTATATACATCAATAACTTCATGAAGAGAAGTGAGAAGCCTGCCTGAGTAAACGGTTTGATGAACATGGCTATCATTGTCTACTGTCCACTGCTATAAATGCTTCCGTACTCTTCCCTCTGCTACCTGGCTTATCCAGGGGAGACGGGCTGACTTACCCTGCCATAAACGCACCATCAATCCCAGACTCACTAAAAAATAACCTGATGTTAGCATAGAGTTAATGAATAATAAACGCAGGCTCCAGAATTCTGAGAGCGATCCTCCTGACCATAATAAAATGTAGCTTAAGAGCCAGGTAAATGCCAAGGTAATTGATAAACGACTTATCGCTTGTTCTTTGGGCGTACCATTCCTATGGTACAGCGTCCATAGTGCTGGGAAAAAGCCAATTACTGGTAGTAGGTAAATCATCATCTGCAAGCGTTTTAATTCTTTGTTGTTTAGGGTATCAGTTACCTCGGCTGGAGGTGGTAAATTTTTATTTGGTTGGAGTTTTTCTTCTGTCATGGGTTTGGTTGCTTTTTAGGGGCTATTGGCTCGGTGCTATTGGCTCAAGAATAAAAATAAATGTCAATCAAGGGTTTGAGGTATTAAGAATGTCTTAACTGCCCGTAGGGTTGCTATATTGGAAGCATCCCAATGAAGGTAAAGATAAGCCGTTACGCATTTAATTTGTCTGTTTTGAGAGCAGGGGAGCAGGGGAGAGGGTTTGATGACTTTTTCCCTAACATGAAAATATCCGGTTTCAATGCGCAGCAGCTTACTTGTTTTTGCCTTTTCACCCCCCCCAGCCCCCTTGTCAAAGCAGGGCTGTTTCATTCTCGGTTGAAAAATTGAGGGCAGGGGGGCTTCTTTAGCAGGGGGGCAGGGGAGAATGAGGGTTTTTCGTAATAATTAATCCCCAATTTTATTAAAATAAAATTTAGGATCTGAAAATCTCGACCAGGCTGCTTTCTAGCTTTTTCAAAATTTGAACATGAAACAGCCCTGCTTGTCAAAGGGGGGAGCAAGAATACAACCTGTATTTCTTCCAAATCGGGATGCTCCCCTTATATTTTGTAGCAACTGCAACTTCTGTATCGATCTAAATAAAGTCATGACTAGAGCATTCGACGTTGACAACTGTCAACTGTCAACTCTCCATTGTCAACTGTCAACTGTCAACTGTCAATTGTCAACTTTCAACTATAGTCTAAGCAATTGTTCTTCAAGGCGGGATCGCGCTTCTGGTTTCAGCTCGTAGCTGCTGTTAAGGCACTCTACCAGTAGTTGTGATGCTTCATAGTACTGCCATAGGGATCGCGTTTGGGCAGGATTGAAGTTCCAATTCTGACTGTTATGGTAATATTTGCGGAGGATTGCCATCAATTCTTCTGTCCATTTTGCCTGGTTTTTGATCCACCAAGTCTTAATTTGTTCTGGGTTTCCTGACTGGGGAGTAATTGGCAATTTGAGTTTTTGCAGAGATTTATGCAATTCTTTTAGCTCCTGGGGAACTAGGGCTAAATTTAACTGGCTAGCACAATTAACTGTTGTATCTAGTATGTGAAAAAATTTTAATCCTGGCATTTGATAAATATCATAATATTGCAGGTTTAGGTTAAAGCCGAGATCTCGATGTAGGGCAAAATTGGGATCTAGGGCAAGAGGTAAGGGGAGACAATGGGGGAGTTTTAAGTCAGATTTATCCCAAAAATTACTCTTGGTGGAGTCGGGATTAATGGCAATTTTTAAGTATTCTTCAAGGTTAAGTGCGAGGGAAAATAAAAATGCTCTTACGGCGACTGGTTTGTATTTAGTTGAGATTGACGGGGATTTATTTTGAATTGATTCTATAAATTGCTGTAATTTTTGATCGTGACTCAGGATTCGATCGATTTCTTGTTTCATTAGCCACATTAAATCGTCTGGCTGTCGTAACATCCCAGCGGCAAGCAAAAAAATTTCCCGCCAATGTTTTCTGGTAATGTGGGTGGCGAGTTGTGCTAAGGCTGGGTTGCGATCGCCATCGTTGGTTGTGGTAATATGTTTGGCGGTGAAGTATTCTTGAAAGGTAAGATGAGAGAAGGAGTAAATTCGACGGGATCTCTCTACTAATAATCCATGTTGCCTTTCAATTGATTTGAGGACAGCTTCGCTATTAATTTGTAAGGCTACTGGATCTTTTTCTGTATCGGGCAACTGACAGAGATAATCGGCAATATGTTGTTGGATTTGGCTTTGTTCAAATAAGTAGTCTTCTGTGGCAAAGGTTTTTGCCCCTACTTGGTTTAATAGTTTAATTTTGTGAACTAGGGATAAATTTTGATAGGCTTCATCTCTAATCACGCCTTTGGAGCGATCCCATTTGACTAGCAAAATCTCTAATCCTTCTTCATATAGTTTGGCATGTTGGGCAGGAAAACTGGCTTTGGCTTGAAAAATGGAACAGGCAAGATTCAGGAGGAGAGGTGTATTGGCTAATTCTCTGATTTGGCGGTTTTCTGGATACTCTAGTTGTTGGATAAATTGAGAGGCTTTAGCTAATCCTCCCTCTGGGTTATCGCGAGAAATTACAACAAAGTATTTATGAGCGAGAGCCGAAATTTGCTCGCTGGTAAAATCAGCAATTTCTACCTCGGTAAATCCCTGAAATCGATAAAAATGGGCAGCTCGGCGACAAGTTATGATAAATTGATTGTGATAATATCGCTGAGATAAGCGCCGGATTTCTTTAATTACATAATCCCTGTCTGATTCTGGCACTTCATCTAAGCCATCGAGTAAAATTAGGAGTTTGCCATGACGGAGTAAATCATGAAAATCGGACTGTAAGATATCATATAGATCTAATTCTTGCAAAATGTAGGTTTCTAGGCTAATTTCCTGGCAATCCTTCGTATCTTGTACAAAGTCTTTCAACTCAATATAGATAGGAAGAAGATGAGATTGGAATATGCCCCGATTGCACTGAAGGGCAAGAAATTTCAAAAAGGTACTTTTCCCTGTTCCCGGTTTACCCAGTACCATGAGTTTAGAGTATTTAATTGCTGCTTCGATCGCTAATACTGGCTCTCTTGAGATAGAATCGGGGTGAAATGGGGCAAAAGTGTCGCTATCGGCATTGAGATGGAAGCTATCGAGCAAGTCAGGAATTTCCAACCAATGACGGTTGGGGATATCCTCTAGAATGTAGGCATCAACGTAAATATCAGTTAAATAGAGGGGCTGAGGTAAATCTAATAGCTGTAAAGTACTGCATTGAGCTTCGATCTTGTCATGATATTGCGATCGCGCCGATTTGACTAGAGCATCGATATCCATCGGATTCTCTTGAGAGCGTGTCATTTGAGCGAGTGTAGAAGGATTCCTCTCAACCGCAATTTCTTGCCAATTAAGACCAAGTTGAAAGCATATCTCAATAAAGACACGTCGATCAACTGCTTTTCCTGATAAAAATCTGCCAATGGATTGCCGAGTCTTTAAACCCACTGCTTTGGCAAGCAATTCTTGTGTCAATCGCTTCCGTGCCATGGATTCCCTGGCTTTCACTACACCTGTCGGAGATGCGTAGAAAGATCTTCCTGCCATAAATTGTAACCTCTTAAGCGCTGCACCAAAAACAAACTAGTTGTTGTACCCAATCTGACTTACCCATCATCTACGATAAAACCTATCGCAGTCGCTTGCCTCGATTTTGACATCAGCAAACGCCAGACGCTTTTCACAGTAAGCATTTCCCTGAGTGACTTTTGACTGTGTTAATGGGTGACTTGTGCTATATAGCGAGGGGATGGGGACTGGGGACTGAGGAATAAAGCTGTAAAATTAAGGGTTTGATGAAAATGTCTTAACCGCCCTAGTGGTTGCTATAGCAGTGGACAGTTGACAATGGACAGTTGACAATTACTGGATGGAAATCAAAC
>DOIX01000067.1:6176-8416 GCA_003511885.1 Cyanobacteria bacterium UBA11153 | reverse complement strand
GTGTAACTCTTATTCCTGGTACTTTTTCCAACTGAAGACAACAATTAGATAAGCTGCTATGCTTTTAATTTGTCTGTTTTGAGAGTAGGGAAGCTTCTTGAGAGGGTTTGATCGATTTTTTCCCAAATGAAAAATATACAGTTTAAATGAGCAGCAGCTTAAGAGCGCTTTAGCAGTTAGGGAAAATTATGTCACCTATCAACTATCAACTATTAACCATCCC
The DNA here is from genome assembly GCA_003511885.1 of Cyanobacteria bacterium UBA11153. Lineage (GTDB taxonomy): Bacteria > Cyanobacteriota > Cyanobacteriia > Cyanobacteriales > Coleofasciculaceae > Limnofasciculus. Next base: position 8,193 of record DOIX01000067.1, on the reverse strand, counting down.
CTATCAACTATCCCCTATTAACCATCCCCTATTAACTATCCCCTATCAACTATCCCCTATTAACTATCAACTATCAACTATTAACTATCAACTATCAACTGTACCATTTCTCCTCATTCGGCGTGAGAAAAATAATCTGGCGGAAGGTTGAGAAGCCGCAATGCTTCTTCATAAGTCAAAGCATCTCCGGGTTTAATCGATAGCATTGACTCTTGAATAGCGACTAACATGTACAAGTCATAGTAAAGGGGTTGGAGTACCTGCCAAGCATCTAGCAAGCTGTCATCAGGAAGTTGTTCAATTAAGATTGGGAGATGTTGAGTGAGACGATGTAAGCGACTTCTCAGTATATTCATGGGGAAAGGAGGGCAGGGGGACATAGAGCTGGGGACTAGGGGGCAGAGGAAAACGATGATTGCTCGCCAGAGGGGAAGAGGCGATCGCAATTTTTGGTACTGCGATTCCGACTATTATGATCGGAGACGATTGTTTGTAGGAATCTATGGTTAATTATCTAGTTTTTCTAGCCATTTCTGCGGCTACTTATGCTTTATTTAGTCTGGGGTTGAATTTGCAGTGGGGTTTTACGGGTTTAATTAACTTCGGGCATATTGCTTTTATGACTGTTGGTGCTTATACGGCAGTGTTATTAAGTGCCCTGGGCGTGCCTCTCATTCTGTCGGTGTTGATTGGAGCTGTTTTAGCGGCTATCTTGGGATTGTTAATTGGGATTTCTACTTTGCGCCTGCGAGAGGATTACTTGGCGATTGTGACGATTGGGGTTTCTGAGGTAATCCGCTTGGTGGCTTTGAATGAGGAGTGGTTGACAAAAGGCTCGTTTGGAGTGCAAATTGAGCAACGCCATCTTCCTTTGGCTACGTTTAACCCAACTCTCTTCAGTAAGTTGGTGATGATTGGGATATTGAGTGCGATCGCAATTTTGGCATTATGGCGGTTGTGGCAGTGGTTTGGCAGAGAGTTGCGTCGGGGAGGGATATCGATTGGTTTGGCAATTTCTGCGATCGTTCCAGTATTTTTGATTGTAACTCTGGAGTGGACTGGGGCGACGGCGCTGTTCAACTATTCCTATAAGGCTGGCTTGATGTTGGTGTCTTTGGTGGTACTGACGCTAGTTTATTGGTTTTTGGAGCAATTAGTGCGATCGCCTTGGGGTAGAATCCTCAAAGCGATTCGGGAAGATGAGGAAATTCCCAAGGCTTTGGGTAAGAATGTTTTTTGGTATAAGTTACAAGCTTTTATGTTAGGCGGTGCGATCGCGGGAATTGCTGGGGCTTTTTACGCATGGCAGCTTACTTCTGTTTATCCTAGCAATTTTGAGCCGTTAATTACTTTCTATGCTTGGACTATTGTGGTTTTGGGTGGTGCTGGTAATAATGTCGGTACGATTATTGGTGCGGTGATTTTCTGGGCTTATTATGAAGGGACTCGTTTTCTTCCTGTAATTCTCGGTTTAATGGCAAAGTTTGTGCCTCCATTGGCACCAGCGGTAGCATTTATCGATGATTCCCGTTTGGGTGCTTTTCGGATTATGATGATTGGTTTGATTTTGATGGTCTTGATGATTTGGCGACCTGAAGGTATGTTAGGGAAAAGGGATGAACTTACTTTGGGTAGGTAGTGGTTAATGGCTCATTACTAATGGCTCATGGTTAATGGCAAATGGCTCATGGAGTGTAAGGGCGAAGCATTCGCCCACTTATCTTATCGGAACATTTTCAAATTTCTACGCGAATGCTTGGGGTTAGCCAAGCTAAACTGTCACGCATTTAATCTGTTTTGAGAGAGGGGGGCAGGCAGGGCTGTTTCATGTTCAAATTCTGAGCGAGCTACAAATCAGACTGGGATAGGGTTTGTCATCATAAATCCTCATAAAATAAAATTAGGGATTAATTATTATGAAAACTCCTCTTTCTCCCCTTCTCCCCTGCACCCCTGCTCCCCAATTTTTCAGAATGAAACAGCCCTGGGGCGGCAGGGGAGCTTCTTGAGAGGGTTT
>DOIX01000067.1:3902-5938 GCA_003511885.1 Cyanobacteria bacterium UBA11153 | reverse complement strand
ACTTTTTCCCTAACTTGAAAATATCCCGTTTAAATGCGTAGCAGTTTAATAGCTCATGGCTTAAGTATCTAAGATAAAATAGATCGCAAATATCAGGGGTAAACTCAGATGGCAAATAAAAACCTGGAAAATTCCGAAAATTCCGACAATCCTAACGATGGAGAAACTAGCGATCTTGCAAATCGTCTCCTCAATGGTTTGACTCAAGAGGAAACTGCTCAACTAATTGATGCACTCTTTGGAGTTTTATCACAGGAATTGCAAGATATTGCCATCGCAAAACTCAATCCTGCTACTCAGAAAACTGTCCGCCAGATTCTGACTCCACCTTCTACAATAACAGAAGATCCGACATCAGAAACTTCAGTGATTTCCTTGGCAAAGCAGGCTCAAACCTGGTGTAATCTTTGGCAAGATTGGGATGTAATTATCTGGGAAGCATCCCAAGAAGAAGGACAATACATAATTCAAGATGCCCACTGGGAACCTCCCTATTTTCATACAACTGCATTTACTGAAAATTTAGAGGTAGTCGCGGATAAGATGCTGCCTCTCATCCAGACAGCATTTGACCATGATTTTATACCAGATTGCAGTTTTATTCCAGTACTTCTAGAAGTAGAATCACAGATTTTAAATGGTTTAGAAGAGTGGATTGAATTGCCTGATGGATTACCTTTAGGGCGGCAAGTAACTCAGTGTGTATTGACATGGGAATGGCTCCTTTATTGCCAACAAAAACAGGATGCCTTTAATTTCGCCAAAAAGATTCGCCAGTCAGAGCTAGAATTTTCGGAAATAACCTTTGATGATGATGCCATGCTCAATTTTCTCATCCAGTTACCTGAAACGGATCTAGAAAATATTTTTGTAGGATTAACTGCCAATCGAGAAACTTTATTCTGGAAAGAAGCCTTAAATAACCTCAATTCTGGTTGGCATAAGCTATATCTAGATCTTCTCAGAGAGTACGCACCGGATCGCTATGTTAAGAATATGCGAGCAACAATCCCGCAACGGTGGCAAAATGGATTGCCCGTTATTGAAGCATTTCTAGCTCAAAATAACTATACAGAAAGCCTAATTGTAATCGAAGAAACCCTTCAATCATTACTAAAATCAGATCCAGTAGAATGGAAACCAGAAAAGTCACTGTTGGTAGAATATGTGGACTTTTATAATAGAAAAGATCGATCCGTATATACGCTGTTGTGCCACTACCAGGAAACCGCCAATGGATTACATCAAACAGAACAAATTAATGCACTCAATATTCAAAAAATTGCGATATATGAAGGCTTAAATTGGTCTAAAATGTTGAATGTATTTGATAAGGTCGAGGTATCTGAATCTACTCAAAAAGCATTGTTTGCCTCCTGGTGTAATTATATAAATCTCCAATACGATTATGATATCTGGAATAGATTGAGAATTGTCAAAACCTTAGATAAATGGTGGGTTATGTGGCTAATTGATAGTATTAAAGATCCTCAAAAAGGAGCAGATTGGTTTGGCAAAAAAATGACAGAATGGATGACAAACATATCCGGAGATCAAATCAAGACTGGTAAAAATCACGAACAACTGCGACTTTTAACACAAGATTTGACAGAGATCCAAAACAAGGGAAAGTCAGATTATCCTAAGTTCTATCAAGAGGCAATTTATCGCCAAAAAATATATACTCAAAACGATATATCCAGACAAGAGTATCTAAAACAATATGCACCCAATGATTTATTAGAACAGGTAATGAACTACTGGAAAACTCACTTACACTATCTGATTCCTCAACCAGAGTTAGCCCAGAAATCCAACTATAACCAACATGCCCGCTGGATGGTTGCTCTCAAGGAAATATCCCCTCAAAATTATAAAACCATCGTGGCTCAGTGGCGAGTGGTTCATCAACGGCGCAGCAACCTGTGGAAAGCAATGAAAGAAGCCGGATTGAGCTGGTAATAATGGCAATAGGGATTGAGCTAACCTGAGTTCGACGAAAGAGCAGAAGCTGAAAGCCAGTAAACAAGAGCTTT
>DOIX01000067.1:0-3594 GCA_003511885.1 Cyanobacteria bacterium UBA11153 | reverse complement strand
AGTCAAGGGAAAAAACCGTTGGCGAAGCCTGCGCGAAGCGCATACTCCGAACTCCGAACTCCGAACTCCGAACTCAGGTGAACTCAGGTAGAATGAGATGGAAACAATCGCACCCTGGCACTTCTAGGCGAATATTATGACCCTATTGCAAGTTCAGCCCCTCCTAGATACCTGGCAGCCTGCGTCATGGGAAGAGTTTGTCTGCCTTGCCGATAACCCAGCCTCCGCTAAACTGAAAAGCTATTACTATAACGGTAGGATGAGATTTGAACCCATGTCTACTGGCTCCGATCATTCTAAAGACCACATGACGCTCATCTTGAGCGTTGGACTATTCACAACCTTCCAAGGGATTCCAATTAATGGACATGATGGTTGTTCCTATCGTAAACGTGGATTTGATGAGTTTCAACCCGATATTTCCTATTACATTGGTGAAGCTGCGGATGCGATTCCTTGGGGAACCAGAGTAATTGATTTGGATCAATATCCACTCCCCAATTTAGTTATTGAAATATCAGATACCTCCCTATCCGATGATTTAGGGGAGAAGCGGCTGCAATATGAAGATTTGAGAATTCCTGAATATTGGATTGTGAATGTTCAAGCTAGGCAAATTATCGCGTTTGCGATCGCGACTGATGGTAGCATTCGCCGCATTCAGGAATCCCAGGTTTTACCCGGATTGAGATTGGCAATTTTAGAACAAGCCATTGGGCGCAGTCGTCAGGAAAATCAGTCAGCCACTACTGCTTGGTTAATGCAGCAGTTTCAGGCTTAATCTATGGCCTACTTTTTAACTAATCGAAGACAATCTCGATTAATGACGAGGAAGCTAACTCCCTATCCCTTAAAACGAAGAAACTGCCAGAATATAATCCCGATTCAACTCTCACCATAAGACTTTTTCAGCAAGCCCTATATATTGAGGAGAGTTTTTTTGAAAGTTCCAAGTCCAGAATACCGATCCGGAGTAGAGACTTTCCCCCTTACCCCCAACCCCTCTTCTTCAAAAAAAAAATCGCATTTAATATAACTTAACAAACGATCGCTGAAAGTGCCTTAACTTCGTAGAGCTTATTGAGATTTATTATTAATTATTAACGAGATTGCGTTGTTTCAGCGATCGTGGTAGAATAATCCAAAGGCGGGCTAATAACCGTTGGCAGGTTTTATACAGTATTTTGCTCCAATTCAATATAATCATTCATCCCCATACAACATTAGTGTGGCATCGATAAAATTTTGCCAGATTTCATTAGGTTGCCAGACTTGTTCGAGATAGCGACGGGCAACCTCTTCGATGTAATTTTTCCGAATTCGATGATAAAGATAAATCATCGCCGAGACGCGCATGTTTTTACTACAATGCACCCAAATTTTGCGATCGCGAAGCGGGGACTTTGTGCCATCGCGTTTCGCGCCCGTTTCGCGATCGCTATTTCCATCCAGTATATCAGCAAAATCTTCAAAGTCGCTTAAGGTGGGATATTCCCAATCAATCGGAATACTGATATATTCCATTCCCAAACTTTCCACAAGAGTATTTTCATCAGGATTCCAGTTACTCGAAGTAGGAGTTGCCAGATTGATAACGAGATTGTAGCCTGCCGATGCAATGTAGGCAAACTCTTCTGGAGTAGGTTGTCCGGAGGTAGCCAGAGTGAAAGAAATTGGTAGAAATGCTTCGATTTGCTGGAGTGGTGATGTCATAAATAGGTTAGGATCGAGTTTTGATATTTTTAGATAGCTTCCGTAATGGTATCCTTACGCATTTTATAAGCGTGAGCGAGATCCTCACACTACCAATAGCGGGATGACCGTTAATTATCCTATCTATGTAGTGCGAGCATCTTGCTCGCTGCGGGTTTTGCGTAAATCCTAACCAAAATATCATAGAAGCTGAAAGCCTCCCACTTTCAAGGGGAGGGTGAAAGCCATCAAGAGGATTTATCTTCATTGATTTAATATTATAGCGATTTTCAAGTGAGTGAGATATACCAGATTATTTGAATGTCAGAATTTTCCAGATTGGATATGTACCATCACCACAGGAAAAAGGCTACATTTTAATTTTGGCATTTTTGGGACAAGTCTAGACGACAAGCATTTGCAGGACTTTTAGATTTAGCCAAAGCCAGAAAGGAGGTATCAGAAGATTTAGATCCGGGGTTAGTCTTTGATACAATGAGTGGAATTATGCTGTATGCCTTGATATTTCAGCCAGAGAATGAGTCATGGCAAAGCTATGTCCGTCGTGGGATTCATCTATTATTAAATTAAAACAGCTCTTCTTATGAAGAAAAAACCATCTAAGAAACATTCATTTTTATCAGTAAATTTTTGGCTAATTGTCCTAATTGTAGCGGTATTTGGGATTGGATTACCTCACGAATTCAATCGATATCTGGCTAAAGGAGATTTGAGTTTAGACAGGACAAAGGTTTCAGATTCTTGGGTAGAGAGAACTAATGATTGGTTTAGCGTATCGCCGCCTTCAGTGGAAATCGAGCGTCTTGCGATCGCAACCACGATGACTCCAGAAGCGCAACAACTTTTCTATCGGCAAACTCCCACCATTGAACCCAAGGAAACTTTCTTCAAAGTCTGCGAAAAAATCGTTAAAACAAGCGATACCCTAATTCTGTTTGGTTGTTATTCTGGTAACCGTCAATCCGGTAAAATTGCCATTAGATCTGTAACAGATCCTCGATTTAAAGGCGTAATGGAAGTAACCGCAGCCCATGAAATGCTCCATGCCGCTTACACCCGCCTCAGTTTAGCAGAGCGCGAGATGCTAACACCTCAACTCAAAGAAGCTGCCCTACGCATCACCAACGAGCGCTTATCTAAAGTACTAAAGCAATACGAAGAAAAAGACACTGCCCTATTTCTTAACGAATTACACTCCTATATCGGGACTGAACTTGACGATCTCAGCAATCCCCAGCTAGAACAATACTATCAACGTTACTTTCGCGATCGCAATCAAGTGGTAGCCCTAGCCGAGAAGTCTCAAGAGACTGTCAGAAAATTAGACGAGAGAGCCAAACAACTCAAATCAGAAATTAACGATCTAGAAGCCAGCCTCAACCAAACCCAGGAACAACTCAAACAGCGCGATCGCAATTTGGAATCCCAGAAACAAAATCTAGATAAGTTAAGAGCTGATTTAATCGATTTTAAGGAACAAGCACAACAATCCTATCGGGAAGGTAACAATTCTGCCGATTTGGAGTATCAGTTTGAGCAAATGCAGTTTGATTACAACGAAAAAGTCCAAGAATTTAACGACCAAGTACGTCAACATCAAGATAATGCTGCCCTATTCAAAAAGCAAGTTGAATACTATAAGCAAAAAGTGCAAGATTTCAATGAAATTGGTAATCAAGAGCGAGAAATTTTCGCTGAATTCAAGCCTACCTCATCTCCTTTTAGTAAAGATGCTTCCGGCAATAAAAATCAAGACGAATTGCAGCAAATAATCGAAGATTCAGATAAATTGCCACAGATAATGGAAGATCGAAAAGAATAATAATCCAATAGAATGGCTTGGTTAGTGGCGCAATTTCTTGGGTCTACCGTACTTAGTGT
>DOIX01000246.1:11913-12702 GCA_003511885.1 Cyanobacteria bacterium UBA11153 | reverse complement strand
GTTCTGGTAGCCAAGGTTCTGGTGGTCAACAACAAACTGGTGGTACGCTAACAGGTGTTTCCCAAACCTTTAACTTCAAAAATATCTTCCCAACTAACAGTGGTAGCGAGTTATCTGGAGATCCATTCCTAGCTGATTTCAAAGTTGATGTGAGCGAAGTTTTGGGCGGTAAAGTTCGGTTTAACTTCAAGAACACTACCACTACAGCAAGTCACTTTATCGGTGGTGCTTACTTTGATGACAAGAATAGTTTATTGTCTGGAATTCTCTACAACATCGGTAATGCTGGTACAGTTGACTTTGGCGCAGGTAATGGCACTTTTGCCCAAGGGAATAAGATTGGTTTCAATCCCACATTCCTGGCAACCAAAAATGGTGCAGCTAGCAATGGTGTTAACGGAGGCGAAAGCGTAGGATTTGAGTTCACTGGTAATTACGCTAATGTCATCGCTGCCCTGGGTACTGGTAATCTGAACTTAGGTATCCACGTTCAAGGTTTGCCCAACGGTAACAGCGATAGCTTTGCTACTTACACTGGTGCCAGCCAAAATGTTCCTGAACCCCTCACCATCCTCGGTTCCGGTATGGCTTTAGGATTCGGTGCCCTGTTTCAGAAAAAGCGCAATCAAAAAAACCAAGAAGTTAAATAGGGAAAGTGAGTAGCCCTCTCTAACGGATTAATTAATAGTTGACGAATCTCCGCTAAAGGTTCGTCAACTTTAGTTATTGTCGGGGCGACTCACTGTTTTGACGTTGAAATCTTTGGGGATATAGCGCTACGCATTAAGG
>DOIX01000246.1:3790-11653 GCA_003511885.1 Cyanobacteria bacterium UBA11153 | reverse complement strand
TTAATTCAGGATTGAAGTTGAAATAAAGTCCTAACATGTTTTGGTAGTGCTATACAAGATAAGACACTACAGGATTGATTAAGTTCCCTGAGATCTTGCTCTATTTTACAGTGGTGATAAAAATCTATAGGGCATGTACTCAAAGTATGAAATTTGACTTCGGGGTAATCCAGGGGCGTTAGGGAGAGCTATGGGCAGCCTAGGATATAGGCGATAAGTTTTCGGTAAAACCCAAGATTTTTTGTCCATATCTGTCGCTCCTACCCCAACATTAGCAGGGAGGCAGAGCCTCCCAACCCTCGTTCCCAGGTTCAAGCTAGGAACGAGAATAAGCTATGGTGCGTTAGCTGGAGCATAACGCACCCTACAGAAGCAAAAACTTCTCCCACGAAAAAACTCCTGTCAGGAAGCCCTGTTTATACTCTGGCGAGTGTGTGTAGTTATGGACAATGGTACAAATTATTAAATTAATCCGAATTTCGGGATGAGACTGTTGTAGTTAGAATCTGGCAGGTTTCTGGGAAATATCATGACATGAAATCAACTCTTACCTCCATCAGACAGTTACAACCATCCCAATTTCTTCTGGTTGCGGTAGCTGCTGCCTTGGTTGCTATATATATGACGCTCCTGTCGAAAGCAGGAGATACTGCCCATTTGGGGATGAGTGGCTTGTTTTGGCTAGCCATTTGTTCGTTAATTTGGGAAAAACGCCATAAATTAATTCTGGAAAGTAGTATTTTACCCAGCCTGGTGGGAATATTGCTGATTGCGATCGTCCTTTGGCAAGCGGCGGTAGTCAATGTTGGTCATTTTCTCCGGATTTCTCCTTTAATTTCTGCCGTAGCTGTGGGTTTGCTGGCATCTGGATTTAAAGGGTTAAAGCAATATTGGGGAGAGTTTGCCATTTTGTTTTTCCTGGGTGTACCCAGTGTCATGGCTTCCTTCCTTGCCGATATTTCCCCCATCACTGCCAAATTTTCCGCTTTCCTTCTGTGGTACTCTGGCTTTGAGGTACAGCTCAGGGATGTCTATGTGATTTTGCCAACGGGAAGCGTTAAAGTATATGCTGCATGTTCTGGGATGGAAGCGATGACTTATGTCTTGGGACTTTCGGTTATCTGCTTGGTGATGTTTCCCATTGGACGGAGCAAGCAAATTATCGCACCAATCGTTGCGATCGCAATAGGCTTTGTCGTTAATGCCATCCGAGTTGCCGTATTGGCGATTCTAGCGGCACATCAAAATCAGGCTGCATTTGACTATTGGCATGAAGGGGAAGGGTCGCTTATATTTGGAATGATCGCTGTGGGCATTTTTGGATTATTTTACTTTTTCCTGATGCACCTAGAAGAATCCCGAAATCAGGATCGTGTAAAATCCTTGAAAAAATGATGCGTTGGCAACAATTGAGGATAGTACTCCTAAGTCTTACCACAATCGGTATCTTTTTAGTTTTGGTCAAAGTTATCCTCAGCCCAAACCCTCCAAAAAAGAAACCTCTAAATAATGCGTTCTTTCCATCTCCAGAATACACTTTGGCGGTGGGGCAAATTGAGGGAAAAGGGGATAGTTTTAATTGAACACTCAAAACCTAAAAGTCAAAACTATTCCATCTACTAGATTTCTAGTATAAAACTATAAGCAAGATCATGACAAAATCAGAAGACAACAAATTTAATCAAGCTGTGGAACAGCTATGGGAATTCAGTGCTAGTTTATCTCGCTCAATGACAATCTTACATTGGATTGGCTACGGGTTATTAGCACTAACTGTAATGGATATAGTTGATGTATTAGTTCCTCCACAATTTATGAATCCCATTTGGGAATTTCAGACAATAGGACAATTTGTTGAAAGGGTTCCTGTCCCTTTAATTGGTTTGGCATTGGTATTTTTTGGCGGAATGGATGTGCGAGCAAAATGGGAACCCATTTTTTTGAAACTGTTATCTTGGGTGACTTTATTATTGGCTATTTGGTATATACTCTTAATTCCATTAGGAATTGTCAATACTATTAGACTAGAAGGCCAAAATAGCAAACAAATTGCCGCTCAAGTCGATCAAGGATTAGCCCAGATTAAACAAGTCAAACAACAGCTAGATACTGCCAAAACACCCGAACAAATCAGCCAACTAATTAGCAGTATTGACAATCAAGGGCGCACGCCAGAGATCCAAAATGCCCAACAAGCAACAGATGCCAAAGAAAAACTTACCACATTTATTACCACTACTGAGAGTCAGCTTAAAACCCAAGCTGATACTGCCAAGAAATCCCAACAACTCAGTCTACTCAAAAACTCAGTGAAATGGAATTTAGGTGCATTGATATCAGGTGTTTTATTTATCATGATGTGGCAAGGCACTGGTTGGGCACGGGGCGGGAAAACTAGTTAATCTGGCTGACGGCTCATGGCTGATTGTTAATGGCTGATGGCTGATGGCTGATGGCTGATGGCTGATTGTAATAGGGTGAAGCATTTGGATAGTTAACTTCTGGCTAGGTAATCAAGGATATCGTCCAAATGCTTCACCCCTACATCCTCACTCAAAATTCAAAATTATCTTTCCTATTCCCTATTCTGGTAACTGATACTGCCCCACAATCCGCTTCGCATATTCTGGCACATGCGCCTCTAACTTTTCCGGATAATTTCGCTTCACATATAAATAGTTGCGGGTAAAGTGAGAGTCAATCGAAAATCGGGCATACTCCAATCCTTTCGGACCAATTTTTTCAATCACAACTCCCATTAATTTAGCTGCCCACATCGGTAAAGTCACAGCCTTATCATAAGCAGGAATACTTTGTTGTACCGCTTGCCTTCTGTCACCTTTCGAGGATACAGGTTGAGTTTCAATCTGATTTAATACCAAGTCCAACATTTCCTTTCCCGTATCATTCCGCACCACAATCCATTGCCAACCAAAAGGTGCACCCATGTAGCCGACAACTAAATCTGCCAGAGAATTGACATAATCAAAACAACTCATACAAGAAGGGGCAAAGACATCTTTTAACTCCTTAGTATTAAGTCCAAAAAACGGGACTTTTTCCAGGGAACCATCTTCATGTTTGAAGTGAACTTGGAAATCTTGCATGAATTCGTAATAGACTACCGTATCTGGCGATTTACTAGTAGTATCCAGGAACTTTTGTAATCCCGCACGGCTGACATTATCTACACAGGGCGTACCCAAAACATAGAGCTTTTCTAACCCTAACTGTTTTTCCACCGCCCGCAAAGCTTGAATTTGGCATCCCACACCAATTACTAATAACCGTTTCATCCCCGATTGTTCCACTTGTTCTAATATGGAAAGATTCGGTGATAGAGTAGGTTTATTCACCCGTGCCGCCAAGATTTCCTCCGGTGTTCGGGCAATAATAGGCATAGGTTGAAAGCGGTCTTCTTTGGTATTCTGGACGCAGACAACACCTTCCACTTTGCCGCTATTCAACATTTCAATAGCAATGGTACTGACAATTCCTGTCCACTGCGCCCCCTCAATGGGTTCAATTTTCCGCGCCGCCATCATGTCTTGATGGACACCGAAATACCAATCATCAGGATTATCCAAATTACGGCTCCGCCCGTGGGCTTCAGTTTCTAGTTGGGCGATTTGCTGATTGAGGAAGGCGCAGGCTTCTTTGACATAATGGATGTAATAGGTATCGCAAAGTCCGCATTCGCTACAGAGTTCCTTGGCAGGGCGGCGGCTAGTGGGTTTGAGTGCTTTGGCTTTCTTGTGTTTGGGGGTGTTGGGGGTTGTGGCTGTCATTGAAAAAAATTATAGTGCGATCGCATTAAAAGTTGCAGGTGCTGAGAAGTCGGGTTTGGTAGAAGTTACCAGACTTCTAAGTGTAATGAATATCCTACATAAAAATTCAGCTAATTAGCGGAGAAGATTTCAGAGATATTGCTGATGTCAACGCTGTGGTAAAAATAAGATAATTAAAAATATGGATTAGAGTAAACAGAAAATGACACAAGATAACGAAGATTTGAAAAATAAAGTAGAGGGTGCAGCATTAGTTGCTGGAGGCACAGCAGCAGGCGCTGGTGTCGCTGCAACTGTAGGAGGGATGGGATTAGTGGGCGGATTTGGCGGAGTAGCAATTGGGATGGCTCCCGTTGCGGCGGCTGGTGCTGTTGTGGGTTCCGCTGCTTATGGGGCGAAAAAGGCGATAGAAGAGGGAGATGCCACCGCTTTAGGTGCAGTAGCAGGTGGTGCAGCAGTTGGTGCTGGAGTTTCCGCAGTTGTTGGTGGTATGGGTTTAGCCGTAGGTGGAACCGCTGTTGCAGTGGGAATGGCTCCAGTTGCTGTGGCTGGTGCAATAGTTGGATTGGCTGCTTACGGATTAAATAAATTGTTGAATAAATAATGGCAAAAAATCCTCCTAATCCATTCCAAAAACTGGTGCGTGGTGTACTGCGGGATTTTGTCAACCAGATTAATAGTCAAAAAGCAGATAAATCATCAAAGGGAAAGACTAAAAAATCTACTACTACCAAATCGCCAACCAAACCAGAGCAAGAAGGAAAAAAGCGATCGCGTCATATCCCTGGATCAGTTCGTGTTTCCGTTTTGCATAGAGATGCCTACAAATGTGTTTTTTGCGGTCGTAGTTCCAAGGAAGTTCCACTAGAAGTCGATCATATCATTCCTTTTGTTCAAGGTGGTAGTCACGATCTCAGTAACTTGCAAACTTTGTGTTTTGACTGTAATCGGGGTAAAGGTGCGCGTTGCTTAATCTAAACGGGACATCTATAACAATCGCTAAGGAAGTCGGGAATTAAACCTAAAACTTGTAGGAGACTAGAAGTTTTAGGTTTAACTCTTTCCACTAAAGGTTTTTCGACAGCTAAATCTATGAATACATCGCGGTTGCCAACTGTCACAGTGAATGTATCATCAGTAATTGTCTACCCGTCTTTCTCCAAGGCAGTTCTCACTGTGTCGTGGTAGATGTCCTTTGCCATGTGCTATTTCCCAAAAAGGTTTGGCTGTTGGAAGTCGGTTTGAGCTGATAAATAGTACCAGTTTTAATAACCTATATTTATTATAGCAAAGCATCTCATAAAGCCATGGGAGCATACAAGAAAGGCGCAGCCTCTCGTAGAGAAGAGAAGCCTTCGCTATAATAAATACAGATATAACTACTCTCAACAGACACGCACTTCGTTGAATTCTGTAAACCATTATGAGATTCATTAACCCCAAAACTGACTTTGCCTTCAAAAAAATATTTAGTTCCACCGATAGCAAAGATATTCTGAAAAGCTTCCTCAATGCTCTCCTCTATGCAGGAAAATCTACCATTGAAGACTTAGAAATTATTGACCCCTATTCCCCTCCCAGTCTTCCTATCCTCAAAGATACATTCCTCGATGTGAAAGCCAGAATTACTGGAAATAAGCTAGTAATTATTGAAATGCAGATTCTTAATGTCATGGCTTTTGATAAAAGAGTGGTATATAATGCGGCGAAAGCGTTTTATACTCAACTCAAAGCTGGACAAGGTTACTCAAAATTAAATCCAGTCATTGCTTTAACTATTACCGACTTTGAAATGTTCGCCCATCGGGATAAGGTAATTTCTCATTTTACCTTTGCGGATATGGATGATAATTTTGTTTATCCGGATAAACCTTTGGAAATGGTATTTGTGGAATTACCTAAGTTTAAGAAAGAGTTAGAAGAATTGGAGAGTTTAACGGATAAATGGATTTACTTTATGAAACAAACCAGCAGCTTGGAAACAATACCAGAAACCATGGGTGCTATTCCAGAAATTGAGAAAGCGATGAGAATTGCTAATTTAGCTAACTTGAGTCTAGAAGAGTTGGAAGATGTAGAGAAGGAGCAAATGTTGATTGAAGATAGACGTGGAGAAATTCTGAAAGGAGTAGAAGAAGGAAAAGAGATTGGGAAAGAGATTGGGAAAGAGATTGGGAAACAGGAAGGATTACAAGAAGGACAAGTCAGATTAATTATACGCCTATTAGAACGTCGTTTAGGAGTAATCGATCCTGATACCCAAACTCGGATTAGTGAATTATCCATTGCACAATTAGAAAATCTCGGTGAAGCTCTGTTAGATTTTAGCACTTCAGCAGATTTAATCGCTTGGTTAGCGGATGATAACAATTAAAAATAGTCTTTGGGAGGATAGCATTTTGGGAAATAAATTAAATATATCTTGTTAGATGGGCAGTATAATAACGTTTGTACAGCTTAATACAGTATATTTCTTCCCAAGAGGGTTCTCCCTAGTCTCTCTTGCCACTAGCGGGCGTTAGCCCAGTGTCTCGAAGCTAAACTATCGCTATAATACATAAACAAGAGATGGCTTGAACTAACTTTAATCAGTAAAGTAGGGATGAATAGCATAGAAGAATACTATAAAATTCTGGGATTAAAACCGGGTACATCATTAGAGGAGGTGAAGCAAGCCTATCGGGAATTAGCCATGATTTGGCATCCGGATAGGTTTCATAATCATCCTCAGCTAAGAGAAAAGGGTGAAGAGCAACTCAAAAAGATTAATGAAGCTTACCAAGAACTAAAAAATTATTATTCTATTTTACCCCAAACTGATGCCGCAGTAGATCTTGATGCTTATAGTTTTTATCAGCGAGGGATGGAATATGGTAAAAATGGAAAATATCAGGAGGCAATTGAGGATTTTAATAGCGCATTGTGGCTGGATGAAAATTATGTCAAAGCGTACAAATATCGAGCCTTAGCCTATTCTCAGTCGGGACAATACGAAAAAGCGATCGCAGATTTTACGAAAGCAGCCGATTTATATTGGCAAGAGGGCGTTTTAGCCGATTACTATGATGTTCTCCTCTCTCTGAGTAAGTTAAATAATTTCATCTTACAACCACTCCAGGACAAGTGGCGCTGCTATCGCACTATCAAGAGTCATAATTATTTTATTTATACAGTCGCCATTAGTCCAGATCGCAAAACTCTCGCCAGTGGTAGTAGCGATGGTACAATTAAGCTGTGGAACCTGTGGACGGGGAAGGAAATCTCCACTCTCAAAGGAGATCCAGGCTTATTTGGATATATTCAGGCGATCGCAATTAGTGCAGATGGGAAAATTCTCGTGAGTGGAAGCAATGATAAAACTATTAAAACTTGGCATCTCAATAATCGCAAAGAGTTCCATACTTTAGTCGGACATTCTGGTTTTTTTGCTGGAGTCAAATCTGTCGCAATTAGTCCAGATTCTCAGATCATTGCCAGTGGTAGTGATGATAAGACTATTAAATTATGGTATGTAAATAAAGGTAGAGAATGGCGTACTTTTACAGGTCATCATGGTGGTGTCAATGCGGTTGCTATTAGTCCCGATGGTAAAATAATTGCTAGCGGTAGCGATGACAAAACGATCAAGTTATGGCAAGTCAATCAAGGTAAAGAGTTACACACAATTCGCGGACATAAAGATGCCGTAACTTCTGTAGTTTTTAGTCCAGATGGCGATATTTTCGCCAGTGCTAGTGCCGATCGTACCATTAAATTATGGCAGATGAGTAGCGGGATAGAGTTACGGACGTTAAGAGGACATCAAGATCGAGTAAACTGTGTAGCTTTTAGTCCAGATGGACAGATTTTGCTCAGTGCTAGTGAAGATAATACAGCCAAATTATGGGATTTAGCCAAAGGAGAAAAATTGCGCACCCTTAAAGGTCATAATGGTTCCGTTAATACAATAGCAATTAGCCCAGATGGACAAACCATTGTCACAGGAAGTGCTGACAAAACTATTAAAATTTGGCTATCTTATTAATTTAATTTATTTGACAGTTGACAGTTGACAGTTGATATAGCAATCCTAAAT
>DOIX01000246.1:782-3503 GCA_003511885.1 Cyanobacteria bacterium UBA11153 | reverse complement strand
TTTCAAGCCGCGCACTTGTTACAACTCATTTAGGATAGCTATAGTTGATAGTTGTCCACTATCCACTATCCACTGTCCACTATCCACTGTCCACTGTCCACTGTCCACTGCCCATTGTCTCTGATGAACGGATTTTTAAACTTAAACAAACCTGATGGATTCACCTCTCATGACTGCGTTGCCAAAGTGCGACGTTTGTTAGGGATTAAAAAAGTTGGACATGGCGGTACCCTAGATCCCGCAGCGACAGGAGTCTTGCCTATTGCCATTGGTAAAGCCACTAGATTATTACAGTACATGGCAGAAGACAAAGGATATCAAGCCAAAATTAGACTAGGGGTAAAAACAACGACAGATGATTTAGAAGGAGAAGTTATTGCCACTCAGTCTGCTAGTGACTTAACGCTGGAAAAAGTATTGCCATTACTATCACAATTTCAAGGTAAAATTCAACAAACTCCTCCGATTTACAGCGCCATTCAAGTAAAGGGTAAACGGCTGTACGATTTAGCCAGGAGAGGGGAAGAGGTTGAAGTACCCGTGCGAGAGGTGGAAATCTATCGCATAGAAGTATTGAATTGGCGTGGAGGAGAGTTTCCAGAAATAGATTTAGCCATCGCATCTTCTCCCGGAACATATATTCGCGCCATTGCCCGCGATTTAGGTGCATATCTGAATATTGGCGGTACTCTCGCCTCCCTCATCCGCACCCAAAGCTGCGGTTTCAATTTAGCAGATAGTCTTACCTTTGAGGAATTGGAAACCCAATTACAAACCGGGATATTTGTTCCCATCCCTCCCACAGCAGGATTAACCCATTTACCGTCTCTGACTTTACCTGTCGCAGATGCTAGTCGTTGGTGTCAGGGACAGCGTATTCCCTATCGGGATGAGATAGCTTCGCCCAATGAAGGTATCGCTAATTTATCCGAAAGTCCCCTCACAGTTTACGGCGACGACGGTTATTTCTTGGGGATCGGCAAGCTAGCCAAGTCAGAAACAGAGGTATTACTATTTCCGGTTTTAGTCTGGGAAGCCAGTGGCAAATCGGGTTGAAAAATGTTGGTATCACGCCTCTTGTCAAAACATTGGCAAATCCCAGTCCTAATCCCTAGATATGGGGATTGGTGAAATTCAGCGGTTGATTTTTTGCCTACTCAAGCGCTTTGCACCTTGCCGATTCCTCAGTTTAACCCAATTATAGTCTATCGCACTGTCGATCTTTAATGAGGTCGATAATCCTGAGTTTTGGGCAACTCTTAAAGGTTAAGATTCTATCGCATTGATGTCAACGGTAGGAACAGTTGACATCAAAATTGCCTTGGGTAAAAACACCTAAGCCAAAATACCTGAGTACAAACACCTACTTAAAAAAATTCAGCGCTTGGGTAAGCGCCGATAGTAGTCATCAGGGTACATCTACTGGGTCTCTCATCGGGCAGATTTCTCACTCTGTCAGGAAAAATCAAAGCTGAGAGAGTTAGGTAGATCCATATCTTTAGAATCACTCATTTTGTCCAAAGTATCAAGATCAGTTTTGGAGCCATGGATTACCGATCCTAAACTGATCTTGACAATCGCGATCTTTTAAGCATCAGTAGTTGAGGGCAAATTGCGATCGCCTTCGGCTTCCGACTGAAAGCTAAAGTCCAAATCCACTTTGGAAACCCCCCTGCCCCTCAAAACTAGCCCCTAATCCCTTCATCCACATCAAACACGTCTCCATCTCTTGACGCATAGTTTCTCGATCCGCATGATACCGCCGTCCATGTCCCGGCAAAACCCACTCAAAATCAAAAGTGGCCAGATAACTCATAGACTTAACTAATTCAGACCAAGAATACCAACAAAACTCACGAAAGGCATAGAGATGATTGAGTTGGCGAGAGAAAGCCAAATGATCCCCACTAAAGAGAAATTTTTGGTTGTAGAGTAAAACAGTATGACCTTGAGTATGACCTGGTACGGGAATAATTAATAAATCTGGTGCGATTTGTACAGGTTCCCTACCCGTTAGTTGAATTTCCACCTTACTAGTATTGGCAGTAATATCATCTCTATGCAAAATGCGATCGCAACCGAAATGCTGGTGAAACTTCTCATGATCCGCCACATCATCTCGATGAGTTAAATACATATAGCGAATCGATCCCATTGCTTCTAACTGCTTCACCAAAGGCGGAGCAAACCGAGGCGAATCTACTAAAATATTCCCTTCATCTCGCACAATCAAATAACTAGCAGCACCATAAGAATTTTCAGCATGATAACCGCAGTGAAAGACATTCTCAGCCACCGGAATCGGAAATGTCCCCTGAATTGTTTTAATATCTTGCGGCTTTGACACCGTACCAATAGAAGCAGTCGGACAAGAAAGCAATGCTTGTAATCCTGCCAACCGCTCCGCTTCATTCATCGGTTGATGATAAACTGCTGACTGCTCATCCTCCTGATGAAATATCTTTGGTGCCATCCACCGACAAGTATCGCAATTAATGCAAGTACTATCAACATAAAAATCACCGCTGACATTTTGGGAACGGCGTAGATTCAGTTGAGCCATTTTTTGAGCCTTGTTTTTCTAATAGTTTATCTTTAAATTTTAATTCAGGATTTACCCATCAGTTTGTCAGATCGCCCTACTATATATAGCAATAGACAAGGCAGTTAAGGCATCAATAGTGAGGGGAGGGTAAAGCAAGAGGATATAAATATTTAGGG
>DOIX01000246.1:0-586 GCA_003511885.1 Cyanobacteria bacterium UBA11153 | reverse complement strand
AGCAAGAGGATATAAATATTTAGGGTTTGTTGCCAAGGTTATCGCCCTCTTGCTAGGCTTTGCCACGCTAGGCTAACGCCACGCTCTGCTAACGCTAACACCCCTACCAATCTCTCTATGTCCTAACCGCTGTGGCGGTTGCTATACTGTACCGAAATCTTTAAGACTTGAAACGTTTCTGTAGAATAGCTTTTACTTTTACTGAGCAAGCCCTAACTAGCAACTTGCGTTATGAGATAAAAATGCCCTCTCACAGAGACTTGAGAGAGCATTGTGTGGTTTTGATGTGTGAGAAGTAAATCCTAAATCTACTTAAGAACACTCTACCGAACCAATATGACAAGCCTGTGACAATCGGATGACAATTTTGCCATCCTTTCCTCCTTGATTTTAGCCCGGTGACTGGGGAATGTCACAGGGGATGCCGAGGAGAAGAGGAGGATGGCTATCTGTTGTTTAATTTGACTGTTGCTATAGCAATAGACAAGGCAGTTAAGGCATTAATAGTGAGGGAAGGGTGAAGCAAGAGGATATAAATATTTAGGGTTTGTTGCCTTTCTTATCGCCCTCTTGCTAGGCTAACGCC
>DOIX01000380.1:10194-15066 GCA_003511885.1 Cyanobacteria bacterium UBA11153 | reverse complement strand
GAACTTCAGCTTAAATCAGAAACTGAGATAACTCAACCAACAGACTCAATATCGGAGAGCCAATCACCAGGAGGAGAAGGCGTAACCGAAAGTAGCGAAAACAATAATGAAGAAACGGAAAATACCGAGACAGAAAAAACCGAACTTCAGCTTAAATCAGAAACCGAGATAACTCAACCAAAAGACTCAATATCGGAGAGCCAATCACCAGGAGGAGAAGGCGTAAACGAAAGTAGCGAAAGCAATAATCAAGCCAAAGAGAAAGCTTCTGAATCAGAAAAGAAAAAAACCGTCAATCCTTATTACAATTTAGCTCAAATTCCGATTAATCCACCAGTTGCACCCCCATCACCAATTCAGAGAAAATTCACCTCACCAGAGTTATCGGATGAATATCAACAGGAAGAATCCCTCAGAGTCAATCCAGTATTCAATCGGTTGAATTGGCTGAGGGAAGAAGGATTAGCTCAGACTCCACAGCCAGAGAAAACTATTCAGGAGTCAGGATTACAGCCACAACCAGAAACAGAAAATGCTGTAGATAATGCCATTCAAACCAAAGAGATAGAGTCGCCAAAGCCTCAAGTAAATCAGGAAAAAGATAATAAAATTCAACTAAAATTAAGTACTGGAGAAGATAGAGAAGAATTAGAGTCTCCAGAGAATATTGAACCAATTAAGCGCAAACAACTTGCCGACGAAACTAACGAAGATAGCCAGAATAAAGAAAAGCCAACCCTATCGCAGCCAAAAGATGAAAATAACCAAACAAACCTGAAAAGCAAGAAAATACCAGAAAATAATCTCGATGTAAACCAAGACAAACAACAACCAGAAACCCCAACTCTGGAAACCAAAAAATTAGACGAAACCCCATCAGATAGCCAGAGATATAAACAGCAACTACAAATACCAGAAGCCACACCAGAATCTGAATCCCTAAAACCCAAAAAACTAGACGACACCACACCCCAAGTTAAATCAATTACTGATAATGGAGAAACTAACTCAAATATCAATAATTTAACCGGAAAAACCCCAACCGCTGCACCTCAATCTCAGGCTGAAACCCAAACAGCATCAGGGGTTTCCCCAGTAATTGAATCTGCTGGTGCTAAGGGCGCGATGCCTCTGGCGGGCGTAGCCATGGCAAAAAGCCCCGAAGTCGCTGCACCCGCAGCCCCAGCGAGAGAGTCGGGTGGCGGTGTGCCTTGGGAAATAGCAGCTCAAGTTAAACAAATTATAGATAAGTTACAGGGAGTGCTATCAGCCGCCGGAGATGTAATTTGGTCGATTGTCAAAAATCCTATTGGTTTTTTAGGTAATCTGGTCAAAGGTATGCGACAAGGATTTGAGAGTTTTGTAAATAATATTAGCATCCATTTACAATCTGGTTTGGTTGGTTGGTTAACGGGTACACTCGGACAAATAGGCGTTCAGATGCCGTCGGATATCTTCAGTATAAAAGGTATCTTCAGCTTAGTAGCGCAGGTGCTGGGGTTGAGTAGAAATTACATTCGTACTAAGGCGGTGAAGCTGTTTGGCAAAAAGACAGTATTCCAAATGGAACAAACTGTGCATATATTCCAGAATATCCAGTCAAGACCAGAAACAATAGTAGAGCATGTTAAAGAAGAATTTATTCAGATAAAGAAGACAGTAATAGGTACAATAAAAGACTTAGTAATTAACCAAGTAGTTCAGGCTGGAGTGAAGTGGATATTAAGTTTGTTGAATCCGGTATCGGGGTTGGTTAAAGCGGCAAGCGCCATTTATGACATTGTAATGTTTTTTGTTAACCAAGGTAAACAGGTTGTAAAACTCGTCAATTCTGTAACAGCGGCGGTTAAAGAAATTGCTGCTGGTGCGGTAAGCAAGGCAGCTTCTTTAGTAGAAAATGCACTAGTGAGGTCGATACCAGTGTTGATTGGTTTCTTCGCATCGTTGTTAGGAATTGGGGGTTTGGCACATAAGGTTCAGAATATTATCGAGAAGATTCGTACTCAGTTCGAGCAGGCGATTGATAAGTTTCTACAGAAAGTAAAGAGTCTGTTTAAGAGTAACAAATCTAAAGATAATGAGGGTGAGGAGAGGCAGAGAAATAAAGAGGTTTCTGAAAAACAGCAACTTGTAGTGCCTGAGCAGAGCAGGAGTTTCTCTATGAACGGCAAAACTCACACTTTGTATATCTATCTGCAAAATGGTAAGTGCCAAGTGGATATTGCTTCCCGACGCGAGCATTTTGAAAATGTCATTAGAAGAGCAATTCTAACATTAGAAGAAAAATATGGGCGTGGGAGTCGCACCGATCCACTACCAGCTCTAAAAGAGTTCCTAAAACAGCTAGAAGAATATCAGTATGACATTAATTTAGCAGCCTCCAGAGCCAGTACAGAAGCTGAAGTGATTAATAAAATGCACAAACGTTTGGACAGAATGGCGCAACAGCTTGCTAAAATGGGCAATCAGTATAAAATTTCAGACCTCCAAGAGTTCAAAGATGACAAAAGATACACAAGTGGGGGTGAGTTAAGGTTGGAATACCAAAAGAATATTCGCGAGACATTCTATGGGAGTTTTAATACAGCATCACTGAACAACAAGAAAAAATTGTTAAACAAGGCCAAAGCTGTAGCAAAGACTAAACCAGGTTACAACAATATACCAGCTAATGACCGACAGCACATATACTGGTGTGAAGATTCTGGTAGCCCGCCCCACTGGTTACCTCACTTTGCAGATGAAAGGAATAAAAATGAAAAGCCTGAGATTGATCACATCATAGAGGTTTCAACTCATTGGAAGCAGAAGGGTTATAATCAAACTCAAGCCCAACGTCAAGCTTGGTTCAATGATACAAATAATCATCAGGCGATCTGCAAGAGTCATAATGCCAGCAAGGGCGGACAAACATACCGGATTGATGTTGGTGCTGATTTCAAAGGACCAGGTGAGTAACAAATAAGGGTGGAATTAGCTGCTATAGAATAAAAAATCAAAAAAATTATTGATTTATTGCTGAAAATTGTTCGACTGAGGTTTGGTTATGAGACTAACATTCAGGTTATGGAATCCAATTATTAATAAGGAGCGCAGGGAATGCTGCTTTGATGTAACACCACACCTGTGTCAACTATCATCCGGAACTTTAGAAGTGATGACAGAATTCCTCAGATACCTAAAAATTGAAGCCCAACCCAAAAACTGGTACATAGAGCCTTTTTGTAGTGCTTACTACTCGAATAATAGTTTAGAATGCTATCAAGATAGGCATCCTATGGCGTGGAGGGTAAAGATTTTGTTTGCAGAACCTTGTAGTGAAGATACAGAAATAAGGCTGTGCCACTTTGAACCTATTGGAGTCGAAAATGCTGATGATGATACCTGGGATGAAGATGAAGATTCAGGGAATTGGAGCAGTATGAAGTATATTGCGATCGCAGATTTTAATCCTTGGGATTGGGAAAAATTCTTAGAAAGTAGCCCAGAAGAAGATTCAAGATTTATTCAGCCTCGTACTATCGAAAGTACTTACCTGGATCACTATGTAATTCACGCACGGTTTGACTTAGGAGTAATTCATTTCCCAGATGAGGAAGAGCGAGTAAGAGAATTTATCCGCTATATCGAGAAGTACAATGCTTCGACAAATTGGGCTAAAACCATGCACGGATGGTAAAAGCTATATCTCCACTATCATCAGAGCCAAATCTAACCAAGAAATCGCCAAACTCCAAACCGAAAACGCCGCCCAACAAGCCCAAGAAAAAGCCAAAGCCCAGGGAGAAGTTGGCAAACTCCGTGCGGATTGGCAAAAAGAACAAAATGAATTAGTAGCCAAATCCCGTAGCGAAGCAAATGAAGTAGTAGCTAAAGGCAACCAGGATGTAACTAAAGAACAAACCCAGGCAGAAAAACAAGCAGCCGAACATATTAAAAAAGGAGAAGAATCAGCTGATATAGCAAGGAAAGAAGGAGAAGCCGCCGCCGAAAAAGAACGTCAAAAAGGCGAACAAGAATCAGGTGGAATATTAGGTTGGTTAGCCGATAAAGCCAAAGCCTTCTGTGACGGAATTAAACAAGGAATTCAAAAAGCCTTTGAAGTCGCACGGGCAGCAGTAAAAGCCGCAATCGAAGGAGCGCAAAAACTAGCAACCGCCGCTATAGAATTAGGAAGAAAAGCAATAGTCGGGATTATTAAAACAGTCGGGAATGCTCTGATTGCCATTGGCGACAAGCTTCTCGCCGCATTTCCCGGATTGCAAACTCGCTTCCGCAATGCCATCAAAGGTGTAGTCAAAGCAGCAGAAACAGCAGTAAATGCCCTAGCTAATACCCTGAAAAAAGGCGTACAAACAGCATTAAATCTCTTAGGCAAAGGCTTAAATGCTGCCCTGGGATTATTAGAAAAAGGCATGATGGCAGCAGTAGATATTGCCAACAATGCAGTACAAGTAGCAATTAAATTTGCCGATGCTGCAATTAAAGCCCTTGGTGCATTTGCTGTCCTAGTTAAAGATATCGCAACTAATCCAGCCCAATGGTTAAGTAACTTAGGTGCTGGGGCGATGGATGGGATTAAAAATCACTTCTGGGGTTCTTTCCAAACCGCAGTCAAAGAATGGTTTTCCCAGAAAGTAGAGGAAGTTTTAGGTTTGGGGCTGACAATTTGGAACGTTCTCAAACAGGGAGGAATTAATGTCACTGAAGTAGGAAAAATGGCTTGGGAAGGAATTAAATCAGCCATTCCCGCAGTGTTAATTCAGATACTAATCGAAAAAGTCGTATCGATGATCGTACCTGCTGCGGGTACAGTAATGCTAATTATTGAAGGATTGCAAGCCGCATGGGGCTGACGGGGCGACAACAATC
>DOIX01000380.1:8641-9962 GCA_003511885.1 Cyanobacteria bacterium UBA11153 | reverse complement strand
GGTCAATCCCTTACGGAGTGAGGGATTGACCGATTGTTGTCGCCCCGTCAGGTTTTAATTATACTGATTACTTTCGCTTACACAAGTGCAATTATGTCTGGAGAAAAAATGAAAACTAAAAAAGTAGTTAAATATGCTTGTCGAGTTAAAGAAAAACTGAGAGTATACCGCCGTCATAGTAGTTTTTATATTGGTATACATGGTTACGATTGGATAGAATCTCTCAAATTATTTGCCGAACAAACTGCTCAATTAATGTCTTTAAGCCCTCACAAACGACCATATTATCAGCGAGGTCGGAGAGCTGAAAGCCTTATCAAATCTACCTTCTAGACATAGTTGTCGCCCCGTCAGGTCAGGAGATGTTCGCTACATTGGTAGATAGTATCGATGCCCTCCTTTTTCGTCGGGGTGCAGTCTTCATCCCATTGTAGGATTTGGGCGTAGCCCAAAATACCGTTGAGAGGAGTGCGAAGCTCATGACTCATATTTGCCATACAGTTTTGGCTTGATTGGCAGTTTCAGCAGCTTCTTTGGCGTGTTGGAGGGCAATTTCGGCAAGGAGGCGATCGCAAATTTCCTGTTCTAATTTAGAATTGATCTCTATTAGTTCGGCTGTTCGTTCCCTAACTTGGGTTTCCAGTGTATGATTGTAGTCTGCTAGGATTTTTTGGGCTTTTTTGCGATCGCTAATATCTGTAAAAGCAATGATGGCATGGCTAATCTTGCCTTGTTTGTCAAAAATTGGCGTACCCCGCACCTCCAAGAGTATTATCTCTTGATGACGATGTAGTTCTAAAGCTTCCATAAACACTGTTTCGCCTTTGAGCGCTCTTAAGGCGGGCAGTTGTTGGGTAGTAGGGTATAGGTGATTTTGGTGATAGAGCTGATAAGCTGCTGTGGCTTCTTCGAGATTGGGGATAATGTCGATGCTATTAATGCAGCGATACTAACCAGGGCAGTCGAGCGATTATTAGCCTGAATATTTGCCATAAAATCTGCACCTTTGGGTTAAAAAAGAAACTGAGGGTTATTTATCCTTATCCCCAAAGGCAGACATCCCGCTGAATAGCATAAACAAGCCGCTGATTAAGATAACTACAGCTAATCCACCTGCTACTAAGTCTAATAGGTTTGTTGTTTCCATTCTGCTTCCATATTTTTGAGATATATTATATTGAGATCTTGCACCATTCTCAAGTAGCTGTTTTTTGTAGGGTGGGCACTCCCTAAGATAACTCGAAAAGCCTAAAATTACGTTAGTGGGGAGTGCCCACCCTACAGTTATTGACATTGGAGCTAATCAAGGGTTTGAGGAATT
>DOIX01000380.1:2702-8440 GCA_003511885.1 Cyanobacteria bacterium UBA11153 | reverse complement strand
ATCAAGGGTTTGAGGAATTGAGAATGTCTTAACCGCCCTGGCGGTTACTATATTATACCTGACTATTACCTACCTTCTTGCCAAGCCTCACCTCCTGGTAACTGACTCAAATAATTATCGATAACTTGTGGTAATTCTTTTTTGGAGTGGCTGTAGGTTAAAGCTAAAAGATGACGAGTATTGGCAATTATTTGATTTCTATCTACCATCTCTGAAAGTTGAGATGGCGCGTAAATGCCATTGGCTACTTCCACACTCGCACTCCGAATTGCCGCATCTAATTCATCTTCTATCACTTCTTCCCACTCATCGGAATTGATGTAATAGGATTTTTTATTCTCTTTGAGATTCAGTTTGTAGATTTCTCGGATTGAATCCCGAATCGAAGCTGCCCAAGAGTTGGTTAAACGTTGTTCAATTTGGTTTTTAATCAAATGAATCAGGATTCTAGCAATAAATGATTCGATATTCCGCAAAACTGCTTGTTTGCTCATTCCCTCTAACTCATCGACAATTATTAAAGCGTCTGCGTAACGCCCTTCCAGGATACTCGCTCTTAAGTCTATTAATTCTTGAGTCATAATTAAAGTAATCCAAATAGGATGAGATGATTTTTGTGAATATGGCTAATGGCTAATGGCTCATGGCTAATGGCTCATGGCTAATGGCTAATGACTAATGGCTAATGACTAATGACTAATAACCAATGACTAATGACTAATAACCAATGACTAATGACTAAATTTCCAGAAATTCTTTAATAACTTCTCCCAGTCGTTTCAATTTTACTGGTTTAGCTAAATAACTATTAGCACCTGCGGTAATACATCTCTCTTCATCACCGGGCATGGCTAAGGCAGTTAAGGCAATAATGGGTGTCTGTGCTAACTCCGGATTAGTGCGAATTTGACGGATAGCTTCTAAACCATTGATTCCGGGCATTTGGATATCCATTAAAATTAAATCTGGCTTGTCTGCCCGGGCAATCGCAATTGCTTCTTTCCCGTTTTCGGCTACCACTAGGCGATACCCTTGGGTATTGAGATAGTTTGTAAATGTTTTGATATTGGCTTGGTTATCTTCTGCTAATAAAATTAAAGGGATATCAGGAATAGTTTCGACACTATCAAGAGGAGGTGGCGATGCTTCTACTACTTCAGCTAAATTAATCGTAGCCTCAGTTGCGGTGAGGGCGATCGCAGATTCTGGGATATTATATGGTAAGGCGATCGTAAAATGGCTCCCCTTGCCAAGGGTACTGATAACGTTAACTCCTCCGCCATGCAATTCGACAATTTTTTTCACTAAGGCAAGTCCTAACCCTGTGCCGCTATACTGACGACTGAGGCTGCTATCAATCTGGACAAATGGTTCAAATAATCGGTGGATATCTCTGGCAGCAATGCCGATACCAGTATCCAATACGTGAAACAGGAGTAATGGTGAGGGATAATCTCTCAATGAGTTAGGAATAGTTGGATTTTCTTCCCTGTCTTTGGCAAGGCTAACTGTAACTGATAGGGAAACTCGTCCACCTTCTGGTGTAAATTTTACTGCATTATTCAGGAGATTGATTAGTACTTGTTGCCAGCGACGCTTATCTAGATGAATAGGGGTTATATTTTTGGGTATTTCACTGATTATTTCAATATTTTTTTGGTTGGCTTGTTGTTTAACAAAGAGTAAACTATAATCGCAAATTTCTTCAATATCGACTAGCTCTCTGTTAAGTTCGATTATCCCTGATTCGACTTTGGATAGATCTAGAATGTCAGTAATTAGGGATAGTAAATGTTCTCCACTGGTGGCAATAGTTTCAATCGCATTTTTTTGCTCTTCGTTTAAAGTCCCAAAAATTTCTTCTTGCAATATTTCGGAAAACCCTAAAATAGCATTGAGGGGAGTGCGCAATTCGTGACTCATATTAGCCAGAAATTGACTCTTGGCTTGATTGGCTTTATCGGCTGCTTCTTTGGCAACTTGTGCTTGATATAATAGTTCTGCCTGTTGGATTGCTACGCTTAATTGAACGGCAATTTGCCTCACAAATTCTTTTTCTTTGTTTTGCCATTGACGGGGATGGGAACATTGGTTAATGCATAATAAACCCCAAAGATTTTCTCCTTTAAATAAGGGGACAACTAAGCTGGCTTTGATGTGAAATTGAGCCATTGTTTTGAGATAGCATTCGCTCAAATTTGCCTGATCTACATCATCAATTGTAAAAATTTTGGTCGGGTTACATTTAATCGGATAGTCTTGAGCGAAGCAGCTATCTTCGATGGGAATTCTCAGAGCAGAGGGATAGCTCAAATTTACATCTTCAGAAATAACTTCCCCTATTTCGTAACTAGTTTCCAGGAGAAAGCGAAAAATGGCAACGCGATCGCAATTTAGTAGGCGGCGGACTTCCTGTGTTGTGGCTTTGAAGATTTGCTCTAAATCCAGGGATTCCCGAATTCTGGTAATTACTTCTGTTAAGGCTTGTTGTTGCTGGGCTGTTTCTGCTAATTCTCTGGTTTTACTTTGCACCTGTGACAAGTATTCTACTTGCTGGAGGGCAATGCTTAAATGAGTGGATATTTGGGAGAAAAAGGTTATTTCTGAACTACTCCATCTGCGGGTATTTGTATGTTGATATGCGGCGATTAGTCCCCATAAATTTCCCCCTTTAATCAAGGGGACAATCGCAAAGGCTCGGATATAATAATGTTCTAAGATCTCAAGATGACAGGGAGACAATCCTGCCTGATAGATATCATCTACTACGGATATTTCTCCATTGCGGTAACGCCCTCCTTTTGTCTCTTGTAAATAGGTATCATTCCAAATTGTACGGGTAGCTAGTACGATCTTCGCCCAACCTGGACTAACTGAACCAAAACGATCGATAAATTCTCCACCCCAATCAGGATCGAATCGATAGACAGCTACCCGATCTACATTTAACACATGTCGCACTGCTTCTGTTCCTGTGCGAAAAATAGCTTCTACATCCGATAATTTTTGTAACTTAGAGAGAACATCCGCTAGGGTTTGCTGTTGGTTTGCTATGGCTGTAGAATGTTGCAATTCCGCAGTACGGATCGAAATTTGTTGCTCTAAATTGTGATTAAGGGTTTGAACCTGTTTATAAAGTAGGTACTGTTTGACTCCTGTAGAGAAACGTTCGGCTAGCGCTTTCCCTAGTCGCAAATCTGAGTTTGTCCAACTTTGAACCTCACCAGTTTTCAACTGTCGCCATGCTTCAAAAGATTGCCTAGGCATGAGTTGGCGGGTATCCAAATTATGATAGCCTGCCCACATCAGTTCTAGCTCCATTTCATCCCGAAAAATGCTCAGACAACCTAGCAATTCACTGCCAAAGTAAAGCGGAATAATTAAAATACCGCGAATCCGAGTAGTTTGAAATAAAGGTGTCAATGAACGACATAAAGGCTCGCGGTAAATATCGGGAATTGCCCAAATATTTGAGTCATCAGTAGCTTGCTCTGGTATCTCTTCTAGAGCATATATTGCCCTCATCCATTGTACTGACCAAGGTTTAGTGCCAGATTCTCTTTTTAGTCCAGAATTGAGGAACCTTTGCCACAAAAGATGTTGTTCAATGTCCCTGCCATTACCTCCATCGAGCCTTTGCGGTTGGCTCCCGCAGGTGTAGATTTCTGTGGTATTTTTGCTATCGCCAGTAGGGATATATAATCTACCTCCACTCCCTTGAAAGATAGCGACTGTTTCCTCCAGTGCGTCCTGAAGTTGCACGGTTGGGGTAGTGTAAAGTAATTGGGTAACGCGGTTAATATTTGCTTCCTGAGTAGCCCTCTCTTGCACCCGCGCTAGTAGAATTGATTGAGAGATTGCGATCGCTACTTGATCCACAACTAGCTGTAATAACCCCAATTCCTCTTCTTTGACAGGATAAGCTTCCGAGTGATGGCAAGCCAGCAAACCCCAAAGTTGATCCAGGGAGCGAAGAGACGGTAAACTTTCCTTAGTTTGTTTTACTCTTTCCACCACAATCGGTACTACAACAGAGGATTTAACCCCCATCGTGGTCAAATATTCTACATGACAAGGATCTACTGCACGGTAGCGAATGTCTTGGTTTTCCAGCAATTCCCCCGTATCCTCCCTATCCAAACGACTCAGCCCAATTTCCTGGGCAGTAATATCGACAATGGTCCGCTGTCTTGCCCTCACAAATAATTCCCGCGCATAAGGGGGAATATCATCAGCCGGAAAATGCAGTCCTAGAAGAGAGGGTAAGCGATTGTCGGCAATGGATTCAGCAATTACCACACCATGTCCATCGGGTTGAAACTGATATATTTTCACCCTATCCATACCCAAAAAAGATCGCACTTCTGCCACCGTAGCCTCCAGAATTTCTTGTAATTCCAAAGATTGTCGGATACGGTTAGCAATCCGATTGATCAATAGCTCTTGAGTAAGATTACTTGTTTCTCCTGAACTTTCCACGATAGTTTTGGGCTGATTTGAGGAATACACGGGCTAAGATAGAAATAGGGGTAGGTTAACTAGATAATTTTACCAAACTTATGAAACTGAGTACTGAGTATATTTGCGCAAGTAATAGGGATGGAAGCGTGCTACAATAGCTTGATTGGAAATCCCCATTTCTTCCAACTTATTGGATCGAACAAACAATCCAATAATTTTCTTGATTATCCGCAAAACTCTGAATAGATTATTATTTTCATCGCGAGATATAGCTGTAAACTTATCTGACAATCCATACTGCAACACCTCCCGATTTAACTTGATAAAAATATAGTCATCCCCATTGGTTACCATTCCAAAACTTGGTATTTCCGAGTTAGGATTTGCCATCATATAGGCTAAAGTCTGGGGAATAGCCTGAAAAACATTAACATTAAAACGCTTCTCCTCAATAACTACCACCCATAATTTATTTTGCACCACCAAAGCATCAATAAACCCTTCTAATATCATATCCCCATTATCAATTTCCACCTTCACACATTTCTCGCACTGAATTTTAAAATGAATATCAAATAAACCAATTAAATCCAGCAATGGAGACACCATAATTCGGTCAATCGTTCCTTCCGTTATCTCTCCATCTGCTGCATAGTAAAGATATCGATTTTTGAGCCTATTTAAAGATTCTTTTTGGCTATCATTAACTTCCGGTAAATCATCAAGCCATTCTGTAAAAAATTGAAGATCTGATGTCGGAATGAGACTGAACTTATTGTGCGCCTCGTTTAGATTAGTAATTGCCTTGGTAATCCTAACTGTTTGTACCATAATAAATAATTTTACCAAACTTATGAAACTGAGTATTGAGTATATTGGCGCAAGTAATAGGGATGGAAGCCTACTACAATATCTTGCTTGGGAATCCCCATTTCTTCCAGTTCCTCGCCAATTTCTACATCGGTATTATTTTCTTGTATCCAGATTTTTTCATCTTTAATATCGAAATGGAATGTACAATAATGGACTCTATGTTCCCGATCCCATCCAGTACGAAGCAAAAGGTAATGATTCCTTTCTGTATCGAAGACTATCTGAGTTTCTATCTCTGGATTATTTTTACTATAGCTGGCATATCGTGTGAGTAAACTTTGAATACATTGCCGATAATGGTTTAACTTATCCATGATTGAATCTCCTCTATTTCGGGGTTATAGATTATGAGGTTGACTGGATAACATTCTAGGGTTTTACGAATTACAGCGGTTCCCGCTCTT
>DOIX01000380.1:2213-2424 GCA_003511885.1 Cyanobacteria bacterium UBA11153 | reverse complement strand
TTACTGCGGAAACCGCTGTAATACTTCTGCAAATAGAGATTTATAAACTAAGTTAGGTACTGCCAGATAGAGTGTGCGATCTGGTTCTTTCTCTGCCAAGGCAATTTGATAAGGTAAAAACTGACCGAAAGCACTATAAAAATCTGTAATTTTCGATGTTCTGAGAAAACTTTTCACTTCAACCGCAATTTTCTGGTTATCTTTTTCTGCT
>DOIX01000380.1:1477-1902 GCA_003511885.1 Cyanobacteria bacterium UBA11153 | reverse complement strand
ATTGTCCATCCATCTTTTTCTAGGGCGTGTTTCACTGCATCGTGAAAAGTATCTTTTCTTGGCATAGGATTACACATCTAATTATCAGCTATAGCTATTCCATGTCTCAAAATGACACGGTAAAGGCTATGGTAATTCCTGATGAATCGGGACAAATTGAACTTAATTAAACTTGGGAATCAAAAAATCGTCAATCCAGTGGTTCGCAAAAAACATTGATTCCTTTACTAACCACATACATCACCACTGGTGTTGCCAGAATTGGGGGAATTAGAGGAGTTTCTTCCAAATATCTCACCATTGTCGAATAAGAGCCATTAATTAAATCTTGGCGAAATTCCTCCTGACAAATCGCCGCCCGACATTTCCGCGCCAAAGCATCCAACCATTCAGAATTATCCCGCTGCGGTTGTTGTCCGGCGCGG
>DOIX01000380.1:986-1229 GCA_003511885.1 Cyanobacteria bacterium UBA11153 | reverse complement strand
TCTAAATCTCCCTCACAATCCTCGATCGCGTCAAGAGCAATCATCGCCTCAGCGTTATGGGAGAGTTGGGAACGAAATTGAGCAATTTCTTGGGAACTAACAATAGTCATGGAATATGGATTGCAACTAGCCGCTATCCCATAGTATAGCCGCAGCCACTGCGATCGCGCCTAATCGGTACGGGGGCAAGATTTATTGCTCCCCTACCAGGAAATTTCCTGCTCCCCCTTCCCTTGTAGGGAA
>DOIX01000380.1:385-611 GCA_003511885.1 Cyanobacteria bacterium UBA11153 | reverse complement strand
TATTAACCAACTGTAACTATTGTCAAACCCCTAACAGTAAATCACCAATCTCCGAGCCGCCAAGTTGCCTTGCGATCGCTAATCGCGCTTCCAGCTTGGCTACGCTAAACTGATTGCGGAGATATTCCACATTCGCTAAAGCATTTGCCTTCTGGGTAGTTAAGCGCATCAAGGTATTCAAAGCATGTTGGTACTCTAAATCCACCTCCAACAGTTCAAAGCGACG
>DOIX01000380.1:0-168 GCA_003511885.1 Cyanobacteria bacterium UBA11153 | reverse complement strand
ACCTCCAACAGTTCAAAGCGACGTGCCTTCCGTTGGGAATCATTTTTCAAATCCGACTCAAAGGCCACCTTTTTATCGGCATTAGCCTCCAGTCGATTCAGATTCAGTTGTACTGCCCGGATCTGAGATTCTAACTCATTTACACTTTGGGCTGCTTGTGCGATCGCG
>DOIX01000381.1:10589-11170 GCA_003511885.1 Cyanobacteria bacterium UBA11153 | reverse complement strand
CAGCGGTTCCCGCTCTTATGAGGTACAGTAGCAGAAATTAACAAACCAATTGCTTAAATGTTGAGGCTCGATTAAGTGTACCTCATTACTGCGGAAACCGCTGTATATCAAAACCAAAGAATTAATACACGTTTTTGTCGTTTTGTCAAATCCCCATTCTCTTTCTTTACACAACTTAACCAATTAGTGAGTGATTTTTAGTGTTTTTAATAAAAATACATGTGACTTGTACCTTTTTTTTTTCTTTGACTAAATCTGATTTAAGTGACGTTTTAACGTTATTTCAAGAGTTTCAGGCAATGACGATCAAAAAAATCCAGTATAATCCCAATTATTAAATTATAGCACAGGGCTGAAATAACGCAAAATCGTTAGTAAAAGTGGCGTACAATAGTATATTTCAATATTATTAAGTTTTGTGAGATTGAAATATTAAAACCAAGAGTCCCCAAATCTAAGGATATCTTATATAAGGGTGTCATACCAAATCCCGGTTAGCTACCCCCGTTATCTTCAAAAACCCTCTTAGGCAAGAGGCAGGGGGCTGGGGAGAAAAATCATTGAGATGATAACGGGGGTTT
>DOIX01000381.1:10210-10388 GCA_003511885.1 Cyanobacteria bacterium UBA11153 | reverse complement strand
AATCATTGAGATGATAACGGGGGTTTTAAAAGCGGATTTGGTATCAGTTGGCTCCGAGATGGTTGAAGCAGGTTTAGCGGAAACAGTTTTTTCATAAAGACAGGGAATTTTAAGAGAGGGAAATAGGGGATGGTGTTAAGCTGCTACGCATTTAATTTGTATATCCCCACACCCTACA
>DOIX01000381.1:6152-9996 GCA_003511885.1 Cyanobacteria bacterium UBA11153 | reverse complement strand
AATTTGTATATCCCCACACCCTACAACCCTTTCGACAAATTTCATATCCAATTTAGATGCGCCGCAGCTTACTACTGTTTTAACCCAATTATTCCTGAAGCAATAATATTAAAATAAAAAGTACCGTTGTGCCATTGGCAAGACGGTTGCAGGTTCGCAAATTAATAACTCTCCATCTGCCCTGACTTGATATGTTTCTGAGTCAACTTCCATCTGAGGTAACGCATCATTTAATTTCATATCCTGCTTGCATAAATTTCGGGTATTAGTAACGGCTAAGGCAGTTTTTTGCAAGCCAAGTTGTTGAGGAATTCCTCTCTCTAAAGCTGCTTGAGAAACAAAAGTAAATGATGTGGCGGCAATTGTACCACCAAAACTGCCAAACATGGGACGGCTATGGATAGGTTGGGGTGTAGGAATGCTAGCATTAGCATCACCCATTTGAGAATATGCGATCGCGCCGCCTTTAATGACTATCTCTGGTTTCACTCCAAAAAATGCGGGTTTCCACAAACATAAATCTGCTAATTTCCCTACTTCCACTGAACCTACATAGTCAGCAATCCCATGAGTAATTGCTGGGTTAATCGTATATTTAGCAATATATCGCTTGGCACGAAAATTATCTGACCTCTCCCCCAACCCCTCTCCTGCAAGGAGAGGGGAGTAATTCTCCCCCTTCCCTTGCAGGGAAGGGGGCTGGGGGGTTAGGTTTCCCCGCTGTATTTTCATTTTATGTGCGGTTTGCCAAGTGCGAATAATTACTTCCCCTACCCTTCCCATCGCCTGAGAATCAGAGGAAATCATACTAAATGCACCCAAATCATGCAAAATATCTTCTGCCGCAATAGTTTCTCGCCGAATCCGCGACTCAGCAAAAGCCACATCTTCAGGAATTCCTCTGTCTAAATGATGGCAAACCATCAACATATCCAGATGTTCTTCTAAAGTATTTACAGTATAAGGACGAGTCGGATTAGTGGAAGAAGGTAAAACATTTCCTTCCCCACAAACTTTAATAATATCTGGTGCATGACCGCCACCTGCACCTTCAGTATGGTAAGTATGGATAGTGCGATTTTTAAATGCTGCAATAGTAGCTTCCACAAACCCCGCTTCATTCAAAGTATCGGTATGAATTGCCACTTGGACATCATATTTATCTGCAACACTTAAACAAGTATCAATCGTTGCTGGAGTTGTCCCCCAATCTTCATGTAACTTCAAACCCATCGCCCCAGCTAATACTTGTTCCTCCAATCCTTGAGGTTGACTGCTATTACCTTTACCCAAAAAACCTAAATTTACTGGAAAAGCATCTGCTGATTGTAACATCCGATAAATATGCCAAGGACCCGGAGTACAAGTAGTCGCATTAGTTCCAGTAGCAGGACCAGTACCACCACCAATCATAGTCGTAATACCAGACGCGATCGCAACTTCTATCTGTTGGGGACAAATAAAATGAATATGAGTATCAATTCCCCCAGCCGTAATAATATGTCCTTCCCCTGCTATCACCTCAGTACCCGGACCAATAATAATATCAATATTATCTTGAATATAAGGATTCCCCGCCTTCCCAATTTTAAAAATCTTTCCCTCTTTAATCCCAATATCCGCCTTGACAATCCCCCACCAATCCAGAATTAAAGCATTAGTAATGACAGTATCCACCGCACCATCAGCATTAGAGATAGGAGATTGCCCCATTCCATCGCGAATTACCTTACCACCACCGAATTTGACTTCATCGCCGTAGGTAGTGTAATCTCGTTCCACTTCAATAAATAATTCAGTATCAGCCAGACGAATGCGATCGCCCACTGTTGGTCCGTAGGTTTCCGCGTAAGCACGGCGATTCATTCTGTAACTCATAGACACTCTTCCTTAATCCTTATAGATATCATACCGATTTTGGTTGCGAACTGTTTTGCAGCAGCGCAAGCTATCGCATTCCGTTAAATGGGGTAATCTGGAGTTATCATTAAATAGATAATTGAATTAGGCTAATTTTATGACTACCAATTTTATTTTTACTACGGCTGATAAGGTGTCTAAGTTCAATTATCCTGTACTAATTGAAGAACAACCACAGGGTAATTATCAAGCCACAGTATTGGGTATTTCAGATTGTCAGACTACTGGCAAAACTCGCGAAGCTGCATTAGCAAATTTACGTCAGCTTTTGGGTGTGCGTTTACAGAAAGCTGAAATCATTTCTTTAGAAATTGACTTGTCTAAACTAGACCATCCTTGGATGAAATTTGCGGGTAAATATCAGGATGATGTCCAATTTGATGAGATGTTGGATTCTATCCAAGCTTACCGTCGCGAACTTGATGCGGCAATGGAGGAGTATTACATTAAACTAGATCGAGAGGAGGTAGTGCAGTGAGTCTTTGGGTACTCGATACCGATTCTATCTCTTTATTACAAAGGGGTCATCCAATTATCAGCCAGCGTGTTAATCGAGTTAATCCCGAACAAATTGCTATCACAATTATTACAGTGGAAGAACAATTACGGGGACGGATGGATATTATTAGAAGGGCAACTTCTAGCGATATGCTGACCTTAGCTTACACCAGACTGCGGGATACAGTGGAAGATTTTAAAAGTATCAATATAATTAACTTCGAGCCTGAAGCTAGTAGTTATTATACAGACTTACTTCATCAAAGAATTCGTATTGGTACGCAAGATTTACGAATTGCTGCCATTGCGATTTCCAGGAAAGCTATATTAGTAACGCGGAATCGGCGCGATTTTGAAAAAGTTCCAGGTTTAGTATTTGAAGATTGGACAGTGTAACTATTTGGTATTTTATCCAGAAAGTTTCTGGCTATCATCGGCGATTGTATGGAATTTTTCTGGATAATATTTTCTACAGGGGGATTATATGGAAAATTTCTGCTTTTTGTCCTATAGAGGTTGACTATACTGAAAATGTCGGTATACTAAATAGTTAGGCTTAACTCTTTTACAGGTTGCACTTGTCCGCTTGTCGTTCCTCTGCTGTGAGAGTCAACTTATCCTTTACTTCAACAAGAATTTCTATGAACGAGCAAATAGATATTGAGACTGTCAGAGCTGAAGCACTTAGAAAGCTTGGAAGAAATATAGTCAATTTCTCAAAAATCGAAGCAGTCTTGAAATACTTACTTTCAGTTAGCCAATTCAAGGGAACGAAGGAAACAATTTCTGAACAGTTTCATAGAAATCATGACAAACATCGTAAAGAGACTTTAGGTAAGTTAGTTCGAGAATTTCACAACAATGTTTTAGTAAATGATAGTCAAGTAGAAGCCACGACAACCCATTCTAATTCCGAATTTTCTGTCTCCTTCAAGGTCACTTATGATGATCAAAATTTCCTAAAATCTCAGAAACGTACTCTTTCAGATATAGTGGTTGAGCGAAACAAATTGATTCATCAAGATTTGGCACTTCTTGATACCAGTTGCGTAGAGGACTACCGTAAACTCATTAGTCTTTTGGACGAACAAAATCCTCGACTATTAGCCCATCTAGAAGAACTAGGATGGATGATAGAGGCAATGGGTGATAATTTGAAAACCCTAAAAGATCTGTTGAAGTCACCAGAGTTTCTTCAATATATACAATCTAACAAAAGCGAAGTAGCAACACAAGAAGAAACCGAAAAAAAGAAGATAAAGAAGAGGTAAAGATCGTGGCATTAACAAGAGACTTCAAAGAAACAATTAATGCAAGAGTCCAACGAGATCATGAATTTGCAGTAGCTTTACTTAATGAAGCCGCTTCTCTTTTCCTCAACGGCGAACCGGAAACTGCGAGACTAATACAGCGGTTCCCGCTCTTA
>DOIX01000381.1:2409-5909 GCA_003511885.1 Cyanobacteria bacterium UBA11153 | reverse complement strand
TACTGCGGAAACCGCTGTATTAAGAGATCTTGTCAAGGCAACAGTAGGTTTTGAAGCACTGGCAATTGAAACATCTAAGCCAAGCAAAAGCCTGCACCGGATGTTATCTGCAAAAGGTAATCCTACGATGGATAATCTAACTACTATTTTCAATGTCCTTCGTAAGGAATTGCGTGTAGATATTACAGTTCAGACTGTTTCTTGCGCCCAAAACTAATGTTTATGGTCAAGATCGTGTCCGGATTAGCCCAGATGGGTCAACCATTCCTTTATTCTATGGCGAGGTAAAGATTGATGCCGACAACCGATACCATCCCGTTCCCCGCACCCGACCAAGTGAAGAATAACTGGAATTTCCTAGAAGTTTGGGTCGATCCGATGCAGTCTCCCCCTTATCTGCTCTTGCTGTTAGGGGATAAGTCTGGAAGTTGTCATATTTTCGATCCCGCAGAGCAATATAAGTTAGTGACTAGCTGCGAGACATACGAGCGAGCGCAGCTTTGGCTCTTAGAGGATGAATACGAGCCATTAGAAGGTAGACTGTTGGACGTGGAAGTTCATGGTGCCGCATGAGACTCATCAGTGCGATTGCCTTCGGCATCAGTGAAGCTGAGCGCAAATCCTGAAGGTTTGGTTGACGCAGGAAACCCAACACCTTTTTGTCTGATTTGTCTGATGGGGCGACAACTATGGCCGAAACCGTTGTACAGTCTGGTATGTAGCATAGTAATTGCCAAGCTTCTGCCAAGCTGCTAGAGTGTAGATACTCTGTAGATACGTTTCTTCAAGGGAGCAAATTACAGTGGTTCAACTAACCTAAAAATAAAATTCAACCTATGGTTACGACAGTTGCAAGGTGGGGAAATAGTCTAGCCATTCGACTTCCCCAACACTTAGCTAAAGAGACTCAACTTACCGAAGGTATTGAAGTCGATCTTGTAGCGATCGATGGTAATCTCGTCATCAAACCCAGAATCCGAAAGCGTTACTCCCTGGAGGAGTTGGTTTCTGCCATCACGCCAGAAAATCTGCATACTGAGGTTGGGAGTGGGATTGCGGTAGGGAATGAAGCATGGTAGAGTCAGCGAACCACTATATTCCAAGTCGGGGAGATATTGTCTACTTGGATTTCGATCCAACCAAAGGTCACGAACAAAGAGGGCATCGACCTGCTTTTGTGCTTTAACCTCGTAGTTACAACGCAAAAAGTTCTCTAGCGCTGTTTATACCCATCACTAAACAGCAAAAAGGATATCCCTTTGAAGTTCCTTTACCGCCTGAGTTGCAGACTCAGGGAGTGATTCTTGTCGATCAAATCAAGTGTCTGGACTGGAAAGCCCGTAGTGTTCAGTTTGTTGAGTCTGCTCCGGAAAGTGTTGTTGAGGACGTACAGGCAAGGATCGAGCCATTGATTTTGTAGCGATCGTGGAAACGAGGTAAAATCCATTATACCTCTCCAATAATTCACCTCAAAGGCAGGCAGGATGCCTACCCCACAAGAGTTTTTGGAGAGGTCTATTACAGTTCGACAACCCTGCTACATCAAAGAGGAATCTCCCAAGGACGCGCTCGGCTTCGCTGCTGCCGTTGGCGATCGCACTGCATTAGAATGAGAGGGCGATCGTAGCAAAAAATATGCGCCCAAACGTTGACGCTCAGAAAATTGAACGCCTGATGCAAGTCTTGGGTCGAGAAGCTCAAGGTTCCGGCTCCATTTACTTTACAGGTGGCGCTAGCGCTCTGCTAATTGGTTGGCGTAGTTCTACAGTCGATGTCGATATCCGTCTAGACCCCGAACCTCCAGGCATTTTTCAAGCAATTGCTAAACTCAAACAAGAGTTGAACATCAATATTGAATTGGCTTCTCCACAGGATTTCTTGCCTCCTCTTCCAGGATGGCGCGAGCGGAGCGTGTTCATTGGCAAACGAGGTCAAATCTTGTTCTATCATTATGATTTTACTGCCCAAGCTCTCTCTAAACTATCCAGAGGATTCGATCGCGATATTAATGATGTCCAAGCCATGTACGAACAGAAATTATTCTCCTTGAAAGAACTACAGGATTGCTTTGAAGCTATTGCACCCGAATTGATTCGATTTCCTTCTCTTAACCCTGACGTAATTAGAACCAGAGTTGAGAACTTCATCAAACCTTTAGAAGCCAACCCACAGGAGGGACAGTTGTGAATCTCAATGAGTTACCAGGAGCAGAATTAATCTTGCCGGGACTAGATGACCTTCGCAATGGCAAGACGAATACAATTGGGTCGTTGCTAGTGGCGATCGCAGCAACACGCTTAACGGAAGCAGGTATAAATGTCCCCAAAGATTGTTTAGCTCCAGAACCAGAGTTAACCTTGTATGGCTGTCTCCAAGATGAACGAGATGATGCTTATCCCTACTACAATGCTTTGCTCAATAGCCTCAACAGCTTTTGTAATGCACTCGAACTCACTTATCAAAAAAATACGGGAGCGTTAAAACCCATAGCTTTTAAGCAGGGGAGGAAAGGCGACTTGACAGGTTTTAACCTGTCGTTATGAATCCGGGTAGCTAATCGCTGTCGATCCTGCTTGATGAGCAAGAGTTGGTTATTCAGTTTACGGAGGGTGGGTTGGTGACAATCGATTAGTTGTAGAGGGCTGTAGGTGTGTAGCAACGCAGGCTAACAATCCAGTTTTAGCCTGATATCAAATTGGCGATCGCACCCACCAACTTGATCGAGAAGGCATGGGCGATCGCTAAACTAATTTGATATACTTCTAATTAGACACTTATCTAATTAGTTCTATGTCACCTCAAAATCTGAAAACCCTACTGGATTTTTTCAAAGCCTTGAGCAACGAGAGTCGGCTTAAGCTGTTGGGGGTTCTGGCTCAACGCGAGTGTAGTGTTGAAGAACTAGCAGCATTGCTAGATTTGAAGCCGCCGACAGTCTCGCACCATCTAGCCAAGCTGAAGGCGCTTAACCTCGTCAGCCTTAGTCCACAAGGTAATACGCACCTTTATCGCCTTAACCTAGAGCAACTACAACACCTCAGCCGAGACTTGCTCACCCCAGAGCAGATGCAAACCCTAGCACAAGACGTGGAGCCAAAGAATTGGGAAACGACGGTGTTACAGTCCTTTATTGCGGGCGATCGCATTACCAGTATTCCTGTCAGCCGCAAAAAACGGTTTGTGTTGTTGAAATGGCTGGTGGAAAAGTTTGAATGCGATCGCGATTATTCTGAGAAAGAAGTAAATAGTATACTGAAGCGACATCACGAAGACTGCGCCACCCTGCGACGGGAATTTATTGGTTATCAGATGATGAAACGCGATCGCGATGTGTATCGTCGTTTACCTGAAACGGAATGGTTAAGCGAGGATGGAAATTTCAATTAAGGCTTTGGCTTCAAGCCATTACCTCCACAATCTGGAATATCCATTAATTTTGCGATCGCCTCCGGCAGTGCGCTCCGCGCAATCGCCCACAGTTAGGGCTTGCTGTATAAAGC
>DOIX01000381.1:0-2093 GCA_003511885.1 Cyanobacteria bacterium UBA11153 | reverse complement strand
CAAAAGACTTATTCAGCAAACCCCAGTTAGTCCGAATGTTTCCGCGTAGGCGCGGCGATTCATTCTGTAACTCATACACACTCCTCCTTAATGCTTGTAGATATCATACCGATGTTGGTTGCGATCGCATAGATTTGCCTTTGAATATATTCATATTTGATAGGGCTATCTTTTTAAGATTTTAGATAGGTTTTTGGTGAAAGATATGAGGGATATTGACTAACAGATACGATTGATAATCTCC
Source organism: Cyanobacteria bacterium UBA11153 (assembly GCA_003511885.1). Taxonomy (GTDB): domain Bacteria; phylum Cyanobacteriota; class Cyanobacteriia; order Cyanobacteriales; family Coleofasciculaceae; genus Limnofasciculus. Next base: position 1,849 of record DOIX01000381.1, on the reverse strand, counting down.
CCTAAACTAATAATGGGAATGGTGCGTTAGTTTTCTCATAATGTACCCTACCGAGAAATTGCATTATTTCGCGTAACGCACTCTACAGATAAAGGTTTGGGATAAGTCCTAATTCACCTATCAATCCTCTAATTGACCGTTTATCTTGCTATTAAAACCATAAATTTTCCGTTCGCCAACAAAGGCTACTAACTCAACTTCTCTTTCATCTCCAGGTTCAAATCTTACCGCTGTTCCCGCCGGAATATTTAACCGCATTCCCTTAGTTTTTTCCCTATCAAACTCCAATGCGTCATTCACCTCATAGAAATGGAAATGAGAACCAACCTGAATGGGGCGATCCCCTGTATTCGCCACCTGTAATTTTAGTGTAGGACGACCCGCATTTAGTTCAATTTCTCCATCCCGGACAATCATTTCCCCTGGAATCATTTTACCTCCTTATCAATAAGTCCAAATTCTTAGTTTTTGGTAACAGAATCTTCAAAATCACCTCAACTTAGTATTTCTTTACATTCTCTGGATATTGTGTTATGCGTTTCCCTGTATCTACCGAGTCAGTTGCTCCAATTTTACAGCGAGGATAAATTTATTATTATAAGGCTATTTCTATTCTCTATTCATTCTTTTAACAATTATTTTATGCTCTCGCAATTTGCAACCGTAGTTTTACTGACTTTCAGCAATTATGCTGAGAAAAAATCAGCCATTATGCTTAGATCCTAAACCAAGAGGTCAGTTAACAATAAATATTGAGATCGAACACAGATATGCACATATCATCGATCCCAACTCAGACAAATATTAGCGGATGCCATATATAGCAACCGCCACATCGGTTAATAGAGCAACAACGTCATGAATAGAGCCGAGAAACCTTCCCGAGCAAATGGTTTGATTTTGATTAAATAACCCTCAACTGTCCAGTGCCAAGTGTCTACTGCTATACCACCTTAATAAAAGTTTTTGACCTATGCTTATACCATCTTTAGAATTCCAATTAGAGAAACAAAGCCAGACTCATTATTATAGAAGGTCTCAGGAAATCCACGATCATGTCTTTGCACCAAAAAGTGGAGGCATAATGGCTTATATGACAGGAGAAGGGAAAGGCATCCAACCAGGAGATTACCTGATTTTGGGAGATGACTACCAGTCTCAACAATATCAAGTTGATAAAATTAACTACTATGCTACACCTCCAGATATGTGGATTGCCTTACTAAAGCAAGTGAGAGGTTAGAGAATTTTGATGTTGATTTTTGAATTAAAAAGTCCCATCCCCCATTCCCAGTATCGTTTCCCTATGCCCCATACCCCATTTCCTATTACCGGATAGGATGATGGATAGTAACTAGTTTAGTGCCATCAGGAAAAGTAGCTTCCACCTGAACTTCCTGCACCATTTCTGGAATGCCTTCCATGACATCATCAGATTTCAAGATAGTTGTACCGTAACTCATTAATTCTGCCACACTTCGCCCCTCTCTAGCCCCTTCAAGAATGGCTGCGGAGATGTAGGCTACTGCTTCAGGATAATTGAGTTTTAACCCTTTGTCTTTCCGTCTTTCGGCTAACAAAGCGGCTGTGAAAATTAGCAATTTGTCTTTTTCTTGAGGTGATAGCTGCATAGAGAGATTAGGGGCTAAGGGCTAGAGACTAGGGAATTGATAATTAGGGTTTGCTGAAAAAGTCTTTTCGTGAGGATGGGGTGTGGGGTGTGGCAGAATTTTCGAGTTTCAGTGAAAAAGTGTCTGAATTTTGAGAGGTGTAACTCTTATTCCTGGTACTTTTTCCAACTCAAGACAGCACTCGAAGCTAATTGTTGTCAAGGTTAATGACTTATCAA
>DOIX01000243.1:17099-17310 GCA_003511885.1 Cyanobacteria bacterium UBA11153 | reverse complement strand
CTGAATTTTGAGGGGTGTAATACTAAATCCGGGTTAATTACCCTCGTTATCTTCAAAAAGGCAGGGGAGCAGGGGGGTAGGGAGCAGGGGAGAAAAATCATTGAGATGATAACGGGGGTTTGAAAAGCGGATTTGGTATAATTCTTATTCCTGGTACTTTTCCTAACTGAAGACAGCACTCTAAGCTAATTGTTGTCAAGGTTAATGACTT
>DOIX01000243.1:4018-16896 GCA_003511885.1 Cyanobacteria bacterium UBA11153 | reverse complement strand
TAATTGTTGTCAAGGTTAATGACTTATACAGCAACCCCTATTTAGGTAAGGTGATGACAAAAATAGAGCCTTGAGGGTGATTGCCTTCAATAGAAATATTACCACCATGAGCTTCGACTACTACCTTGCAAAATGCTAATCCTAATCCTATTTGAGCAACATCCTGCCTGATAGTGCCAATTTCATATTTATCGAAAATTCTTTGTCGCAACTCATCAGGAACCCCTGGTCCGACATCGGCAATTCTAAGGTTGACACCACCAGATACTAGGTATTCTGCACCAAAGACAATTTGACTTTGGCGAGGAGAAAATTTGATAGCATTAGATAATATGTTATCTAATACTCTGCGAAACATTGCCATATCTACAGTAATAATTCTGTCACTTTCGGGGATATCGATGATAATTTTTATATTTTTTTGTGCCGCAAGTTCTTGAAATTCAGCCAAAACCAAGGGTACTAAATCGCCGATAGATGTTTGGGTTAAATTTAGGGATATTTTTCCCGATTCTAGCTTCGCCATGAGCAACAAATTGTCAATTAATAACTGCAATCTTTGACTGGAAGAGCGAACTTGAATAAGTTTAGCTTTTTGGGCTTCTGGTGGCAAGTTCAATTTTTCGATAATATCCAATCCTAGCAAAATATTGGTGAGAGGATTGCGTAAATCATGAACCATCATGTTCACCATATCTTCTCGTAATTTGATCAATTCTTGTAAATCGTCATAATGTTGTTTAATTCTTAACATTGAATGGACTCTGGCACGAAATTCAAGTCCATTAACTGGCTTGCTAATAAAATCATCTGCTCCAGCTTTGAGACATTGTGCTAAATCTTCTTTATCGCTTAAGGCTGTTACCATGATAATGGGAACTTCTTGCCACTGAGGTAATGCTTTAATCTGCTTGCATACTTCAATCCCGTCTAAGTAGGGCATCATCACATCCAGTAAGATTAAATCTGGATTGAAGATTTCCAGAGATTCTATTGCTTCTTGTCCATGAGAGGCATAATATAATTGATAGTACCTACTGTCAAGAAGTGCTTCAATTACATCAAAATTATCAGGCTCATCATCAACAATAAGAATGGATGGTTTCTTCATGATTTTTATTTTCGATGGGTTAATATTTAACTGGGGCTTGCTGACGGGAGTCGCTCAGGCAACTCCAGATGCTACACAGTACAAAAAATGCTAACTTCCGAGGATAATCACTAAATTTACCCAAGGATTTTCCCAGCCTAGTGCAGTGCTGCCGAAGTTTCTCATCACTGCCAAAGGATTGAGAGTCGTTTTTTCTCCTCTGCAAGCTTTCTCGCAGAGGAGAGAGCTTTCCGTGATGGGTTATTTCTGCCAACCTGCACTAGTACCAGGATTTTGAGCATCCTGATGCTATAATCTAGTTTATATTTTAACAAAAAATGCTGGAAACCGTTATCTGCTATAGCTTGTCCTTTAATTCAGCAAGCCCTAACTATAAATTTTACACTAAAGGTAGCGTAATAGTTACCTTTGTTTCTTTGTTGTAAAGACTAGAGATCAATAATTCGCCTCCATAAACTTTGGCTATTTTCTTAATGATTTCTAATCCTAAGCCCAAACCTTCCTGCTGATAATCTTGACGTTCAAATTGCATAAAGGCTCCAATTTTAGCGATTTGTTCTTCTGTCATGCCCCTGCCGCGATCGCAAATTGAGAGATATAGCATATTATTGATAGATTCACTAGTTATGGTAACAGGGGTTCCTGGCTGAGAAAATTTGCAAGCATTTTCGACTAACTCCCCGACAATACATTGTAAATCTTTAATCCTAACAGCTAATTTTGCATCTTCAAGATTACAAACTAGATCCGCCAAACGATTCGCTTTTTCCGCCTGAGTTTTGGCAGTCATTTCAATCCAATCTTGATTACAAATAAGCTCGGAATCTTTTCTATTTATGCCAGATTCATCTAACTTGCTAGCATTAAGTGATAATTGGACATAAGTTAAATATCTCTGGCTTAATCTTTCTAATCTAAGCGCTGATTTTTTAGCAATCATCAATAGTTCATCAATTTCTTCCTCACTCATATCTTCACGGCAATCGAGTAAGAGGTTAAATGCCCCAAAAATACCGTTAAGAGGTGTATTCAATTCATGAGGTAGAGTTCGGCTTAAATTACCTCTTAATTCTTGCAAACTTTTCCCCAAAACTTCGATTGTATTCTCTTGAATTTTAGCGAGCATTTTGATCTTTTCATACTGTTCTTTGATCCTTAACATTGAATGGATTCTTGCCTGTAACTCTATCCGATTAACGGGCTTGCTAATAAAATCATCTGCCCCAGCTTTCAGACATCTTGCCAAATCCTCTTTATCAGTTAAAGCCGTTACCATAATAATAGGAACAGCTTGCCATTCAGCTAAAGCTTTAATCTGCTGACATGCTTCAATCCCATCTAAAAAGGGCATCATCACATCTAGCAAGATCAAATCTGGATTGAAGATTTCCAGAGAGTCTATCGCTTCTTGTCCGTCCGAAACATAATGTAACTGATATGGTTCGCTACTCAGAAGTGCTTCAATTACATCAAAGTTATCAGGTTCATCATCAACAATTAAAATCGAGGGAGTATTCACTATTAGATATCCTTTAAAAACGCTATATGGTGGGACTTGTAAGTAATTGTTAAAAAACAACTACAATTTTGTAACCTAGATCGCTAAAAGCTGTTCAATCAAATTGGTAAGTTGCTTGAGTTTGAGAGGCTTAGAGAGATACTCATTCGCCCCAGTTTCTAGACATTTTTCCCGGTCGCCTGTCATCGCTAAAGCTGTGATGGCAATAATTGGAATATTGACTAGTTTATCATCATTACGGATATATTTGATTGCTTCTAAACCATCCATTCCCGGCATTTGGATATCCATTAAAATTAAGTCAGGTTGCTCTGATTGGCTGAGGTAAATTGCCTCCATGCCGTTTTTGGCTAAGACAATCTGGTATCCTTTCGCTGTCAGGTAGTTAGAAATTGTATTGATATTAGCTAAGTGATCTTCGGCTAACAGAATTTTAGGTGATTTCCCTGGTATTTTTGTTTGAAACTTTGCTTCAAAATTGAGTAATTCTTGATTCAGTAATTCAGGAGATGGCAAGGACAGATTGCTACAGGGTAAATCGATGGTAAAAGAACTTCCTACACCTAATTCACTCGTTACCGCTACTGTGCCGCCGTGCATGTCCACTATTTTTTTTACAAGGGAAAGTCCCAAGCCTGTCCCTCCATATTGACGGTTTAATGCACTGTCAATTTGGCTAAAGGGCTGAAATAATTTGCTCATATTTTCTGGCGCAATCCCAATACCTGTATCAGTTACCGTAAACCGGATAAAACTATGAACGTCCGAAGCCGATCCTCCTATCTTTGTGACTTCTAGGGTGACTTTACCACCTTCAGGTGTAAATTTAATCGCATTGTTGAGCAAATTGATTAAAACTTGTTTAATTCGTCGTTCATCTACCAATAATTTGGGCAAATTTTCGGCAATTTTTTCAGATAAATGAATCTGTTTTTTCAGAGCTTGCTGTTTAACAAAAACTAAACTGGAATGGCAAAGCTGGATCGCTCCTGTCGGCTTACATTGCAATTCTATCTGCCCAGCTTCAATTTTTGCCAGTTCGAGGATATCATTAATTAGTTCTAAAAGATGGGATCCGCTACGTTCAATAGTTTGTAATGCTTGTTTTTGTCCATCGTTAATCGTGCCAAATATTTGATCTTGTAATGCCTCCGTCATACCCAGAATCGCATTGAGGGGAGTCCGGAGTTCATGACTCATATTTGCTAAAAATTCATCCTTGAGACGAGTGGCGTGGGCTAATTTGAGGTTGCTTTCTTGCAGGTCCGCTGTCCGTTGTGCCACCTTGAGTTCTAATTCTGCATTCAGTTGTACAAGCGCCGCTTCTGCTTGTTTGCGCTCTGTAATTTCTACAACAACACCCACATAGCCTGTAATTAGGCCATCAGAATTAGATTCTGATACTGCTTTAGCAAATACCCAAGTCACTCTTCCATCGGGACGCTGAAATCGATACTCTAAACGAAAGGGACGGTTTTCTTGGATTGCCAGATGCCATTCTCGAGCAACCTCTTGTCTATCTTCAGGATGGATTGCTTCTAGCCAGCCTATCCCTGTTGCAGCTTCTGAAGTGAGTCCAGTAATATGGCTCCAGCGTCGGTTAACGTAAATACAGTTTCCCTCAGTATCAGTACGGAAAATACCCACAGGAGCTGCTGCTGCTAAGGTAGCATAACGTTGTTCGCTTTCTCGCAAACGAGCTTCAGTTTGTTTACGTTCAGTTAATTCGTTTTCTAACAGTTGGTAAGCTGTTCCTTGCTTAATGGCAATTTCTAATTGCGTGGCAAGCTGTTGTAAGAGGGTAATTTCTTCCTTGTGCCATTGGCGAGCGGTATAACTTTCAACGACACTGAGTAGTCCCCAAAGCCGATCTTCCTGAAAGATAGGAACTAAAATTTTCGATCTAATCTGTAAGCGTATCAATAATTCACGGTGACATTTACTCATTTCCGTAGTATAGATGTCTTCTATAACCCGAATTTTTCCTTTGTAAAATAATTCTCTATTATCTGGGTAAAAACAACAGTCAATAATTCTTTTTCCCTGATTTTTAAGTTTCCAATCGATAATGGATTCGGCAAGAACCGTCACACTTGAATCTGGGTGAAATTGCCAAATATCCGCGCGATCGCAGTTTAATAGCGCTCTTACTTCTGTCACCATGGTGTTGAGGATCTCTGGTAAATTTAGAGATCCTCGAATCTGAGTGGTAATCTTGCTAATTAGTCGCTCCCTTTCGGCTTGTGCTTTAAGGGCATTAGTTCTTCCTTCAACTTGTCGCTCTAGTTCGATATTGCGATTTGCCAATAATTGGACTTTTTCCGCTTCTAGGCGCGATACTTTCTTGTCTAAGATATCAGCTAGGTTGTATAATTCCAGGGGATTTAGTGCTTTTAAAATACTAGTTTGAGTCACAATACCTAAGAGTTCTCCCTCACTACCTGTAACCGCCAACCGCCTAATGAATCGCGACTCCATCATTTGCTGGACTATCCAAAGAGATTCATCAGGACTAACTGAGAAGACAGGTGTACTCATAACTGATGATAAGGGAACTGTTTCCAAATCCAGATTTAATGCTTGAAATTGGACAAAATCTCGTTCGGTGATAATCCCAACTGGGATTTTAATTGGTTTATTTTGAGTGCTTTGCTGTTCGGTGACAATCATCACTGAACTAACTTGATGATTTGTCATCAATTGGGCAATTCTGAGTAAAGAAATACTAGGATCTGCACAAACCACATCAGCAGTCATCACTTCAACCGCTTGACGGAGGCGTAACAAGTCTACTGGACGAGAAATTTGCCGTAAAGTCTCGTTGGTTAGCAGTCCAATGATTTGATGGCGATGGTTGAGTAGGGGTAAATGACGAATGCGATGCTGTTGAAGTAGATGAACTGCAAAGAAGAGGTTGGTGAATTCAGATTCCTGGAGGGTGATGAGGGAATGAGTCATGACATCACCAATTACTATATCTTTTAAGGATTGTTTCTCTGTACTGAGACGAACTATATCTCGTTCAGTCAAAATACCTACTAGTTGCTCCCCTGCTACTACCAACACACAACTGGATCTAGCTTCAAGATGTAACTCTTCTATCTGGTTATCTACTTCTCTAGATGATGAACAGACGGCACGAAGACCACTCATTTGAGCGATTGCGTCCATTACCGTCATCTCTGGTGTGACGAGCAAGGGGTTACGGACAATCGCCGATGCCAATTCGCTATGGGTTAGGGCGGTTGTAGAACTAAACATTGAAGGTGGAAGGGTAACACAATCTATTTATAACTCATATTGCCCTTTCTCAGGTGTTAAATTATCCTTCAGGTGGAACAGATCGGTATAAGATTCCCCAATTAGTCCTGACAAGCAATAGACTTGAAACCTAGGTATAATCACTCTCTTTCCCCACCTACTACAGATATACCTGAGTTCGGAGTTCGGAGTTCGGAGTATGCGCTTCGCGAGCGCCAACGGTGTTTTCCCTTGACTTTTTTTCATGGTAGTTACCAAAATTCCGCTCGTAATATCGATTTCTTTCCTAAGAGATTTGACCTTATATCCTGGCATTACCAAATCACAAATCCTTAAGATAATTTAAGTTATATATATTTTTGGCAAACCAAATATTTTAGTGCTACCAAATCATTAAATAGCGGTTAAATTGATACTAGCTAATTTACGATCGGATCGAGTCATCAGGATAGAGCCGGAGACAGTACCAGACTTCAACCCATTTAACAGAAGTTAGCATAGGGATGAGCTTGGGTGCTGTTAAGAGGCGATTAATTTATTTATGAAGAACATGCTGTCAATTTTGATACATCATAATGCGATTTATACCGATCGTTTATTTATGCCTGACTCCCACAACCACCTCTGGGAGTCAGGGTTAGGAAATATTCATGTAGTTTGGCAAGTTATCATTGCGATCGCATTTTGTACTATTTCGATCCTACTAGTCCACTCGCTCCGTAGGGGTCAAGATTTTCTCTTCCCTCAAATATGGTCACTATTGAGTAGTCTTATGATTACTGGTGGTATCAGTCACCTAGTGGATGGGTGGAGGTTGTGGCACGATCGGGATTGGCTATCTGGATTACCTGAAGTAACAATAGCCGTTGTTTCCATATATACTGCTGTTATAGCGGTCTTCTTCATGCCTAAAGTGCTATTCCAATCGGATTTAGCAGCACAAAATCAAAAATTTGAAGCAGAAATAGCAGAATACAAGCAAGCAAAAGCCGCATTGCAAGAAAGCGAGGCACGTTTTCAGGCATTCATGAATCATAGCCCATCAGCAGCCTGGATTTGTGACCATATAGGTCGGATATTTTACCTTAACCCAGCCTATCTCAATATCTTTAATCCACAAAAGACAACCGGAGAAAATTGGCTGGGTAAAACATTTGCTCAAATCCATCCCCTGGACTTGAATAAGAAATATTTTAATCAGTTTAAAACAGTAATAGACACAGGTAAATTACTGACAACACAGGAAAAATTGACCACCGCCGACGGTAGCATGAGGGATTTTATTATCTATCAATTTCCCTTGCTAAAGGAGTCAGATTTACAGTTGATTGGTGGTATTGCTATGGATATCACCGATCAAGTTAAAGCCAAACAAGTGTTACAAGAATTAAATGAGGAATTAGAAGCGAGAGTCAAACAACGGACGGCAAAATTAGAAACCATTACTACCTTGCAAGAAGCAATCCTAGATAGTACTGACTATGCCATTATTTTTACTGACTCAGGAGGAATAATCAAAACCTTTAATAAAGGTGCAGAGAAGATGTTTGGATACAGTGAAGAGGAAATTATTGGGAAAGTAACTCCGATTTTGTTTCACGACTCAGGAGAAGTTAAAAAACGAGCAGAAATCCTGGGAATGGATCTAAACAAAACCATTGGCTCAGATTTTGAGGTAGTTGTGGCTAAAGCCAGAGCGGGTATTACTAGCGAGGAGGAATGGAGTTTAATCCGTAAAGATGGTTCTCGTTTCCCAGCTTCACTTTCAATTGCACCTCTGAGTCATCCCACAGGAGAAGTGATTGGCTTTGTCGGTATGGCAAAAGATATTAGTAGAACTAAAGAGATAGAAACCCAACTAATTGCCAGAGAAGCCCATTTAAAAGCAGCACAACGGTTAGCCAATTTGGGGAGTTGGGAGTTTAACGTAGAAACACAAGAAGTTATTTGGTCGGAAGAAACTTTTCACATTTTTGGACGAGATCCCGCTGCGGGGAGTATGACTTATGCAGAATTTAGCAAAACCATTCATCCAGAATATCTCCCGCGCCACCAATTTTTATTCCAAAGATCCTTGACAGAACATGAATCATATCAATATGAAAATCGTATCTATCGCCCCGATGGGACATTACGCTACTTACTAGTACGAGCCGAGGTAATATTGGGAGATGATGGTAGTACTAAACAGTTAGTCGGTACAGTCTTAGATATCACGGAACAGAAAGAAAAAGAAGCAGAATTCCGTGACCTTTCCGAACGATTACAATTAGCACTTGCATCAGGAAAATTCGGGATCTGGGAACACGATATCATCCAAAACCAACAAATCTGGGATGACCGGATGTATGAACTATATGGAGTTAACCCTGATGATTTTTCCTGTAGCTTTCAGGCTTGGTTAAAGTTGATATACCCAGACGATAGAGAACCTCTTCTGGAAACTATGCGCCAAGTGGTAGAAGAGGGGAAAGAATACGATGCAGAATTCCGCATCATTCAACCAAGTGGCGAAATCCGATTTATCAAAGCTTCTGGTATCATGCGCAAAAACCAACAAGGTGAAGTTGTCGCGATAATTGGGGTCAATTTTGATATTACCAAACAGAAAGAAGCTGAAGCAAAACTACAAAACCTGTCAACGAGACTCTCCCTCGCTCTGAAATCAGGAGCGATTGGTATTTGGGAGTGGGATATTCCTCAAGATCGATTAATTTGGGATGACCGGATGTACCAACTCTATGGTATTTTTCCCTCTGAAACTGGTATAGTTTATCAAACTTGGGCCAATAGCCTTCATCCAAAAGATAGAGCAGAAATAGAACTAATATCTCAACAAGCGAGACGGGGAGAGAGAGAATTTGATGTGGAATTTCGGGTAATTCATCCCGATCGTACCATCCACTTTATTAAAGGCTATGCCATTATCCAGCGGGACGATCGAGGTAATCCCCTCAAGATGACTGGGATTAACTATGACATTACTCAACGTAAAGAAATGGACATAGCTTTGCGAGAAAGCCAACGCCGTTATGCCAACTTAGCCGAAGCCTCTCCAGTAGCTATTTTCCAATTCGATCCGGCGGGAAACTGTACCTACGTTAACCATCGCTGGAGTGAAATGACTGGTCAACCCTCAGAGAAAGGCTTAGGCTTGGGATGGGTAGAAACGATACATCCAGAAGATCGCAATCGCCTATCTAAAATATGGCAGGAAACAACAGCAGCAAGGGCATTCTACAAGAATGAAGGGAGGATCTTGCGTCCAGATGGCAGTATCGTCTGGTTTTACTGTCTTGCCGTACCAGAAACAGACTCTCAGGGTAATTTTCTGGGCTATATTGGCACTCTCACTGATATCACACAACAAAAACAAACTCAAGATTCCCTGGGCAAATATGCTCATCAAGTAGAAGATCTCTACAATAATGCACCCTGTGGCTACCATTCTCTCGATCCTAAAGGTAATTTCCTTAAGGTTAACGAGACGGAATTGCAATGGTTAGGATATACCCGCGATGAAATGATTGGAAAACCGATCCTAGATTTTTTTACCGAAGCGAGTCGTTTCAGCTTCTTAAAAAATTATCCTCGCTTCAAAGAACAAGGCTGGATCAAAGATCTCGAATATGAAATGATCTGTAAAGATGGGACTATTTTACCAGTTACGATCAATGCTGTCGCCGTTAAAGATGAAACAGGCAAATATATATATAATCGAGCCACCTTATTTGATATCCGGGAGCGAAAAAAAGCCGAATTAGCTCTGAAAAAACAAGCCCGGAGAGAACAGTTACTCAGAGCAATTACTCACCGAGTCCGTCAATCACTGGACGTGGATGAAATTCTGACTGTTGCTGTAGCCGAAGTGCGAAAAATTTTTCAAGCAGACAGGGCTTTAATCTTTCAGATTTTACCAGAAGGGACAGGAAAAATTATTAGAGAAGATGTGGCAGAATCCCATCCCTTACTAGGAGATGGTCAATGGGAAGACTTATGCCTCCATCCGGATAGCGTACAACATTACTACATCAGCAAACCTCGGATTGTTGTCGATGTGGCAATGGATGAATGGGGACAATGTTTAGGAAAAACTCTACAAAGGTTAGGGATTAGATCTAAGATTAGTGCCCCCATTATCCAAAAGCTAGAAAATGGTTCGCAAATTTGGGGATTATTAATTGTCCACGCTTGTGGCAAATACCGTCAGTGGCTACCGGAAGAAGCAGGATTCTTACAGCAAATTAGCAATCAATTAGCGATCGCCATTCAGCAAGCTAACCTTTATCAGCGAGTCCAAAGTGAATTGATCGAACGGAAACAAGCCGAATCTAGATTGCGAAAAATTAACCAAGAACTTGAGTTAGCCAATACTGAATTAGCCCGCGTTACCCGCCTCAAAGACGAATTTCTCGCCAATATGAGTCACGAACTCCGCACCCCTCTCAACGCTATTCTGGGTATGTCTGAAGGGCTGCAAGAAAGTGTATTTGGCATTATCAATCAGGAGCAAAAAAAAGCCATTACTACCATTGATCGGAGTGGCAAACATTTACTAGAATTAATTAACGACATTCTCGATTTATCCAAAATTGAATCTGGTAAATTAGAACTGCAACTTGGTGATGTCCCCATCGCCAGTATTTGCGAAGCGAGTCTCGCTTTTATCAAACAGACAGCCAAGAAAAAAAATATCCAAATTCACACTTCTATTCCGCACCATCTAGACAGTATTGAGGGAGACGAGCGTCGCCTCCGTCAAGTACTAATCAACCTCCTCAGTAACGCTGTTAAATTTACCCCTAATGATGGTTCGATTACTTTAGTAGTTCAAGTAGAAAAAGGAGAAGAATTCACAGGGAATATCCAGAAATTTTGCACCGAAAACCATCCAGAAAAACCGGAAACATCAGGAGCAATCGCCGGATTATCTGCCTACTCTCCCTCCCTCAGCATTTCCACATCCCCTCAGCGCCTGTGCTTTTCTGTGATTGACACTGGAATTGGCATTGCACCAGAAGATATGGGCAAGCTATTCCAAGCTTTCGTCCAAATTGACAGCAGCTTAAATCGTCAGTATAGCGGTACAGGTTTAGGATTAGCACTCGTCCAACAGATTGCAGCCCTCCATGGGGGTAATATTTCCGTGACTAGCCAAGTAGGTAAGGGTAGTTGTTTCTGTCTCCGTCTTCCCTACCATGGCAGATGTGAAGTACTCCCAAGGAAAGCAGGAAGTCAACTACCCAACCCATCTACTTCGGAAAATCCTGTCAATACTTCAGTTGCAGTGTCGGAAATGGCATTCAAAGATCCTCTGATTCTTCTGGTAGAAGACAATCCAGCCAATGTTAATACTATTTCCGCATATCTCGAAAGTCGAGGGTATCGCTTGATTATCGCCAAAGACGGATACGAAGCGGTATCTCTGGCAGAAAGGGAAAACCCCAACCTGATTCTGATGGACATTCAGATGCCGGGAATGGATGGTTTAGAAGCGATGCGTCGCATTCGGGATAGGGGGCAAACTCAAGTACCAATAATTGCCCTCACTGCGTTAGCTATGACTGGAGATAGGGAAAAATGTATAGAGGCAGGTGCCAATGAATATTTAACCAAACCGATCAAATTTAAACAGCTTACAGCAACAATACAACAACTTCTATTACAAAGCGAGGAAAATTAAGTATGAATACTGAAGTTTCTATTTTAGTAGTTGATGATGAACCAGATAATTTAGATGTCATTGAAGCTCTTCTACATGGTGAAGACTATGAGATCAACTACGCTCCTAATGGTAAGCGGGCACTCAATTTCTTAAATAGCTTTAAGCCAGATGTGATTTTGTTGGATGTGATGATGCCAGAAATGGATGGGATTGAGGTATGTAAACGGATTAAAGCCGAACCTAAATGGCAGGCAATTCCGATTATTATGGTGACAGCTTTGACGAGAAAAGAAGACTTGGCTGAGTGTTTAGAGGCAGGTGCCGATGACTTTATTAGCAAACCCGTCAATAGGTTGGAGTTGCGATCTAGAGTTCATTCTATGTTGCGGATTAAGCAGCAGCATGACAAATTGGAGGCACTGCTTAATGCCAGAGAGGATATGGTCAAATTGATCGTACACGATCTCCGCAATCCTCTCAGTGGCATTTTGCTACTGACTGATATATTAAAATCTGACAATTTACCACCAGAAAAGCAAAAACTTAAAATAGAACAAATGGCTGTTATTGGACAAAAACTACAATCTTTAATTGATAGTCTCCTAGTCGCTGCTAAGTTGGAATCTGGCAAAATGATTCTCAATTATTCAGCAGTAGATCTTTACGAGCTATGTCAGGAATTATTAGTAGCTAATGAACCATTCATCAAAAATAAAAATCTCAACTTTGTTGCCGAATTGCCAAAATCTGGTCAACGGATTAAAGTAGATGCTGCTATCTTTCGTCGCGTCATTGAGAACTTAATCTCCAATGCAATTAAGTTCTCTAAACCAAATATGCCAGTGACTTTGCGGGCAGAGTATTTACAAGGAGGAGGTGCTAAATTACAAGTAGCTGATTTAGGCCCAGGAGTCCCAGAAACATTGCGGAAAAATATTTTTGAGAAGTATGAGATTGGGACTCTCATGCCAGAAGTTTCCCAACTTGGCTTGGGATTAGCTTTTTGTAAAATGGCGATTGAGGCACATAAAGGTAAGATTAGCGTTGAAGATAACGATCCGCATGGCAGTATCTTTACTGTATTAGTTTAGCTATATTAGTCAACCCCTAGGGGTTGACTGGTATAGTTTATATTTTGGAGAGGTCTCATGTAGGCTTGCAAGAAATTGTAAGCCTTGTTGACCAGCCTTAGTTCCTAATAGGAACTCTGTTAACTGAGATAAAGTGAAGCGATGTGGTTTTAACCCGTTGCGTAACAACGTCACGCAGGTCAAGCTTGATAAGCTGCTGCGCATTTAAACCGGATATTTTCAAGTTAGGGA
>DOIX01000243.1:0-3815 GCA_003511885.1 Cyanobacteria bacterium UBA11153 | reverse complement strand
AAACCGGATATTTTCAAGTTAGGGAAAAGGTCATAAAACCTTCTCCCCAGCTCCCCAGCTCCCCCTCATTCAAAACAGATAAATTAAATGCGTAACGGCTTATTGGTGCAAGTGTCTAAGTCCCACTAACCCCAAGTGACTGGACTTGTTCCACCATTCCCTCTCGGTACGATTTCCCGTCTGTGGTAGCAGATTGAGCAAAAAAAGGCTTCAATTAATGAATCTAACAACTTAACTGATGAGACTTCCTTCAACATCTTTTTCAGGGGTTGTGCAAACTCAGAAATGATTAAAATCTCGTTATCTGCAATTAGCTGACTAGCGAGCTGAAAATCTTCAGCAATATCGATTTTTGCCGGGATAAATTGTTTGTAGCTTGCTTCATCGCTAATCGAATTACTGACTTCCTGTAAATGCTGACGGATATCTTCGCTCAATGTCTCGCTAGTGGTAAAAATTAGGACATGACGGTGTTGTGAGCCAAAATTGCGACTAGCTCTAGCTAAAGCACTACAGATTTCGTCAGTTTTCAGTGTTTTACCTTTCCATATTGATAAAACCCGATATTTACCCTCTTTTTCTTCCATATTGAACTCGCTCAGGATGAATCCAGAACCGAAATTATCACTTACAGAGCTTTGTCCGATGCCAATTAAAAATGTCCGCATTTTATTTACCCTAAGTAATTTTCACCGCAACTACCGGAGAGCTAATCGGTTATCCTAATATCAGCACCATCTTGAAAAAAGATACCATGGATTTAAAAGAGCAAAACTGGAGAAATTTATGTGCTAACCATTTACGGGATTGGCACGGTATCTGGACGCGATATTCTACCCAAGGAGAAGTGATTGAGTTGTTTCAATATTGCCACATCAAGAATTAGAATCAGCGATCACTCTCAGTCGCACCACTTGTTCCCCCATATCATCCAAGGGCACTTCAATCACCTCACTAGTAAGACGATCGATACAATTAAGGAGCGATCGCAAATTGGGTGTGCTTGCCCCTGTATCTACATATAATCGATCTGATAAACTTCCTAAACGCTTCCAGGTAGCGTAGAGTTTTCCCACAGTTTGTTCTAAAGCTGATGCCTGTTTTACTAAATCGGCTGCCGTATTTAAACAATCCAATCTCAATGCTTCTTCTAATGCCATTGCCATATCTACTGCCCCATGTTGTAATGTTTGGACTTGGGCAGCAGCATCAAGATATTTAGATAATGAACGAGCATCGGATGTCACTTGTTTCACTGTATCCACATCAGGATTTTCGGTTACTGCCTGTTGTAAGGGTTTCAAGTGAGATTCTGGCAATTTTTCCATTTCCTTAACTAAAGGGGCGAGGATGCGGGCTGGCATTGTCCCTGATGCGGCTTTTTCTTTCACTTCATCGGGGATTAATTCTGAGGACATTGCCGTCCATTCATCTGCTAATTGTTTTACCTCGCGGCGGGTAATGCGATCGCCTTTTTGGGCAGCATCAGTCACTAGTTGCTGTACTTCTGGCGGTGATTTGGCTGTTTCCACAAATGCCCGTTTGCTAAAATTTCTAATCGCATCCGGATCTAATTTTCCTTCAGCTAAAAGAGTATCAGCACTATTAGCAAGCTCAATTAAAGAATAAGCTTGACTTTTACTAATTTCTCTTAGTTTCAGCCAATTTAAAAATCCCGTACCCCTGCCATCACCACCTTTTTTCTCCCGATCCCGCACAATCCGCAGAATTCGCCCTCGCCAAATCTCGGTTTGTAAGTCGAAGCGATCGCAAACGAGCCAAGCATTATCTACTATCTGTTGAAAATCATACTCTAGAATCTCCTCATCTTCGGGATCTGGAAGTTGGAAATTCAGATCCACGGGTTGTTCGAGGACGGCAGCTAGTTCAGCAGTAGATTGAGGGACTTCAGCCATGAGTAGCATTTTTTTAGATAGCGGAAGGATTATTATGCCATGGTTTTTGACCATCAGGGAGAAACACTACGGATAAAGTTAATTTACTTCATTGTTATTTACTATTTGTTATTTATTATTTATTGTTTGTGTATAAATAAAAACGAACAAACCATCTTCTGCTAAACTTTACATTATCAAAAAAAAATAAACCGATAACCAATAACCAATAACCAACAAAAATTAACGAGAAAAATCTTCAGCAGCGATACAAGTTTCTAATGCTTTGGGCGGTGAAAAGTCAATTTCCGTACTTAAACCAATGACACATTCAGCAAAACGGAGAGGAAGAAGACTGCGGCGGCAACGATCTAAAACCGATAATTCTTGAGCATTTTCGATCCGATTGCTAATATCTACCACACAGCTTGCTAATTCTAGCGGTCTCCGGACTCGCCGACAAGAGGAAAGAGCATTATTTGCTGGAATTGCTGTCAATTCCTTGATTTTGAGGACGCATAATGATAAATCTTGAGGATAGAGAGCTTCTCCACAAGCCCTAGATGCTACCTCTCTGGAGATTTGGGCGCGTAAAAGTTCCGCAGCACAGATTTGAAATTGATCCACACCTGCCTTTGCTGGAGTAGTAGGAATTGTCAGGGCAAGTAAGCTAGCAGTTACTAGTTGACTGAAACAGAATTGCCAGAGGGAGGGGAATGGGAATTTTGTCAGGCTGCGATTAGATTTTATGGTATTTTGTCGGATCATAATTTTTTGGCGCAAATATTTCCCAAGGTATACTATCCGCTAATATGGATAGAGTTAACAGCGATCGCAGAAATATGAATCAGAAGTCAACAGTAGTAATCACGGGTGCTTCTTCGGGAGTGGGTTTGTACGCGGCTAAAGCCCTTGCCCAAAGGGGATGGCATGTGGTAATGGCTTGTCGGGATTTGCCCAAGACAGAAAAAGCCGCCCAAGAGGTGGGAATGCCTCCGGATAGCTACACTATTATGTACATAGATCTGGGTTCTTTGGAAAGTGTCAGGCAGTTTGTCAATAATTTCCGGGCTAGGTACAAGTGTCTGGAAGCATTGGTATGTAATGCGGCAATTTATATGCCTTTATTAAAGGAGCCATTGCGCAGTCCGGAAGGATATGAGTTAAGCGTTGCTACTAATCATCTCGGTCATTTTCTCCTCTGTAATTTGATGATGGAGGATTTGCGGAAGTCGTATTCTTCAGATCGGAGGTTGGTTATTTTAGGCACTGTAACACATAATCCCGATGAATTGGGTGGTAAAATTCCTCCTCGCCCAGATTTGGGTAATTTTGAAGGATTTGCGGCTGGGTTTAAAGAGCCAGTTTGCATGATTGATGGGAAAAATTTTGAATCTGTTAAGGCTTATAAGGATAGTAAGGTTTGTAATGTTCTGACTATGCGGGAACTCCATCGACGCTATCACCAACCAACCGGAATTATTTTCTCTTCTCTTTATCCCGGATGTGTGGCAGATACGCCGTTATTTAGGAATCATTATCCCTTATTCCAAAAACTTTTCCCCTTATTTCAGAAAAATATTACCGGAGGATATGTTTCTCAGGAATTAGCTGGTGAAAGAGTGGCGATGGTAGTGGCAGATCCTGATTATAAACAATCTGGTATTTACTGGAGTTGGGGCAATCGTCAGAAAAAAGATGGTAAGTCTTTTGCCCAAAAAGTTTCTCCTCAAGCCCGCGATGATGAAAAAGCTAACCGGATGTGGGATTTGAGTGCTAAGTTGGTAGGTATTCCTGTTTAAGTTTTGAGCAATCAATTTTGACTTTTAACTTTCTCAAAAGTAGGGTGTGTTGCCGCGAAGCGCAACGCACCCGATCCGATAAGCCGTTACCCATTTAATTTATAGCAACCGCCACATC
>DOIX01000109.1 GCA_003511885.1 Cyanobacteria bacterium UBA11153 | reverse complement strand
TCCAGTGTTTAGCGGATAGCACTCTATATATAATCCCTCATTGCCTAACTGATATATGAACAATTCTTCGCCATTGTAACGCCAAAATTCCGGTACGCCCATGCTGGCATAGAGACGATTTTTATCAATGTCGGGATGGGTAATATCTACTTCTACAATTAAATCTGGTGGAGGATCTTGTTTGAGATTTACTTTGCGCCCTGCTACCTTGGGTTGATTTTGAATATAATAAGCGTTATCTGGTTCAGATCCGCGATCGAGATCTTCGCGATCCAGGGTTGTGGATCCCATGGTTTTCATTTTCATCCCCGACTCGACAACGAGGATGCGAATGAAAAGCTCGATGAGGCATCGGGAACTTTCATGTTCTTCAAGTGGCATAGTAATCTCCAATATACCGGAATCGTAGGTTAATCTGGCTCCTCTTGTCTGGGGTAAATTCCTGAGAATTTCTTGATAATTTTGCCAGGTTAGCCCGCGCAATGTTACCCGCTTTTCACCAGATGGCATTATGTTAGTTGATTTAGAGATGACGCTAACCATAAAAATACCTTTCCTTGATTTGTTAATGGTTAATGGCTGATTTTTGATTATGCCTTAGCTCTAAGCGATAATTTGTAGGGTGCGTTCTTTAAGAACGCACCTACAGCGAGATACTTACCTTTCAGTAATCTCGATATAAGGTTCGTCGTGAAAACCCGTGTAGATTTGAGTAGGACGGAAGATGCGATTTTCTGCCAACTGCTCTTTCCAGTGGGCTAGCCAACCTGCCACCCGCGCGATCGCAAAAATTGGCGTAAATAAATCGGTGGGAATCTCCAGTTTCCGATAAACTAAACCAGAATAAAAATCTACGTTAGCGTAAATTCCTCTATGACCTAGTTTTTCTTCAACTACTCTTTCTAACTCTAAGGCAATATCATAGTATTTGTCATGCCCGAATTTTTCAAACATTTGTTCGGCTAAGTCTTGGAGAATTGTCGCTCGCGGATCTTTAACTTTGTAGACGCGATGACCAAATCCCATGATTTTCTTCTTGTATTTCAAGCAATCGTCAATATAGGAACGGACATTTTCGATTGAGCCAATTTCTTCTAACATATCAATAACTTCTTCATTGGCTCCCCCATGTAAAGGACCGGCCAAAGTTCCCACCGCAGATGCTACTACTGCATAAGGATCTGTTAAGGTTGAAGCTGTTACCATCGCGGAGAAAGTAGAAGCATTCATGGTATGCTCGGCATGGAGTGTCAAACAAATATCCAATACTTTAGCTGCGAGAGGATCTGGTTTCCGCTCGTTGAGCATATATAAAAAGTTAGCCGCATAGTCCAAGTCATCATTAGGTTGAACTGGATCGTTACCTTTGCGCATTAGTTTAAATGCTGCTACCATCGTGGGGATTTTTGCCAGGAGGCGCACTACTGCTTCCCGGATATAGTCAGGATTATCTAAAGCGCGTTTAGAATAAAAAAGACCTAATGCGGCGGCGGAAGCTTGCAAGGCATCCATGGGATGACCTGTTTCTGGGAAACATTTCATCATATCCCGAATCCGGTACTTAATCCGCCGATGGTAGCGAATTTCATTTTCAAAGTTATCTAGTTCTTCCTTAGTGGGTAAATTACCCCAAATTAGGAGATAGGCGGTTTCTAGGAAGGTACTTTTGGCTGCGAGTTCTTCGATACGAATACCGCGATACTCCAGTATACCTTTTTGTCCGTCAACATAGCTAATACTGGATTGGGCGACAGGAATTCCTTCTAAACCGGGCTTATACTCGCAAACAGTGGTCATGCTGCTACTCAATAAATGGGCAATGTTCTCAAACTAACTCAGCAGTTTCTGCTGTATTGGTAGTATATTTTACCAAATCTATTCGATATTCGTTTAAATTAACCTGAGTTCGGAGTTCGGAGTTCGGAGTTCGGAGTTTTCCCTTGACTTTTTTCATGATATAGCAATAGACAAGGCAGTTAAGGCATCAATAGTGAGGGAAGGGTGAAGCAAGAGGATATAAATATTTAGGGTTTGTTGCCTTTCTTATCGCCCTCAAGCTAGGCTAACGCCACGCTCCGCTAACACCCCTACCAATCTCTCTATGCCCTAACCGCTGTGGCGGTTGCTATAATTAATCCCTAATTTTATTTTACTAGAATTTAGGGATTAAAAACCTATCCCAGTCTGATTTTTAGCTTTATCAAATTTCATTCTTGAAATAGCCCTGCCCAGCTCCCTACTCCCCAAAAATCACGACTCCCCAATCAAAGTAAAAGCCGCCCATTGTAAAGGATTAGGATACCTTTTTTCATTCATCGTTGTCAAGATCGCCTGTCGCAAAGCTTGCGCTTTATTCTTATCTTTCTCTAAATTCTGATAAAATTTCTTCATCAAAAACTCTGTGGAATCATCAGAAACTGACCAAAGAGAAACCACAATACTGGGTACACCTGCTGTAATTAAAGAACGAGATAATCCTACTACTCCATCCCCAGTAATTTTCCCTCGCCCCGTATCGCAGGCACTTAATACTACTAATTCGGCTTTTAATTTCATCTCGAAAATTTCTGAAGCAGTAAGTAAACCATTATCATTTCCGGAAGCACCCAAAACAATTGCACCTGGTAAGCCTAATCCTTGAAAATCATCTAAAAGTCCGTGGGTGGCGAGATGAATGATGCGAGCATTTTTCATCTTTTCCACAATTGATACTTTAGTCGCTTTATCGCCAGTAATTGCTTGAGTTTTCAGGATATTAGCAATCGCTATGGCTTCATTTTCCGCACCAGGTAAAGGAGATAAGTAAATTTCTTCACCAATTGGGGTAGTAATATTAGTAGGCATTTTAGGATTACCTACTACCAAAACATCCCCATTGTTATCATCTGACAGGGCGAAGCATTTGGATAATAAATTTTTGGTGAAACCGATATCATATCCCCCAAATGCTTCTCCCCTACAATTATCTAGGGCTTGTTGATGGGTTAATTCTAATATCTGAATTGAAGGTGCAGTGAGGATAGTATGTTTTTCGATTAGGTATTGATT
>DOIX01000108.1:4444-6973 GCA_003511885.1 Cyanobacteria bacterium UBA11153 | reverse complement strand
CTAAGCTGAAAGCCTCTAAACAAGAGCTTTACAGCATTTTTTGATCTAATCTCTTAGGCAAGAAATCGATATTACGAGCGGAATTTTCGTAACTATCATGAAAAAAGTCAAGAGAAAACTCCGAACTCCGAACTCCGAACTCAGAGGGGTATTTTTTGCTTTGGGCAGAGTATAGTATTAGTGGCTAAGGCTATTTACCATCCTAGATAGACCACAACTGTAAGCACTATCACATAAACCGCGACATTCGCTCACTGCACCGATTGCGATCGCGGACAAAATTAAGCTAATTGGCGTAGATAATTTCAAACAAATAGCTGAGAACTCCAAGGCTCAAGCCGAGTTAATATAAAAATAAGACGGCTCTCAGAAATTAAATACACACCAAATCTACAAGGTTGGCTACCTTAAGATTTGCTACTACAAGCAATAATCGTGAACATGGAAGATGCACTCAAACTATTACAAGCTGTAGTGTTTGCCAAAACCCGCAAGCACCTCACAAATATGCAATTGGATATCCTCCGAGGAGCATTTCAAAATCAAACTTACGATCAAATTGCTGAAACTTACCAGTTTTCTCATGTCCATACCAGAACAGTTGGTGTGAAAATATGGGCTTTCTTATCCCAAGTTATCGGGACAAAAGTCAATAAGAAAAATTTCCAGATGATCTTGATGCGGCAAGCGAAACAATGGGCTGCTGAGATATCTGGCGATGGGTTATCTGTGACACGTAAAATGTATCCCGGCACTACTAATCGGTTCGCAAGATCCACTTCCAGATCGACTTCTATGGAGTCAGTTCTCTATTCCAATCGAGATTTTACCAGACTCAATAGCCATAATCAAACTCTGTCTCTATACTATGTTCCAGAACTAGAAATGGACAGAATTAAAGCACCAATTCCAGAATTACCTGGCGGACAAGTGAGCATGGATTCTGCATTTTATGTGGAACGCACGCCTATCGAATCACGCTGCTACGATATGATTACCCAGCCTGGAGCTTTGATTCAGATTCAATCTCCCAGACAAATGGGCAAGAGTTCGCTCATGGCAAGGATCTTAAATGAGGTAACAGATCTAGGCTATCATACCGTATCATTAAGCTGTCAGCTTGCTAGTACTAAAATATTCACTAATTCAGATAAATTTTTACAGTGGTTTTGTGCCAGCGTTAGTAAAGAATTAGGGTTGCCTAATCAGTTAGAGAATTATTGGGATGATGTTTTGGGTGGCAATTACAATACTACTGACTATTTTGAGAACTATTTATTACCGCAAATTGACAGTCCCTTAGTCCTTGGCTTAGATGATTTAGATCTAGTATTTCAATACCCAGAAATTGGCTCGGACTTTTTGAGTATGTTGCGAACTTGGCATGAGAAAGCCAAGGGGGGCAGTCAGATTGCCAATATGTGGAAGAAACTGCGGTTAGTGGTAGTAAATTCTAGTGAAGTAGATTTGCCTCCTAACAGTAATATATCGCCTTTTAATGTGGGACTCTCAATTGAGTTACCAGAGTTTACCCAAGAGGAAGTTCAAGATTTGGTACACCGTCATGGACTAAATTGGGATGGCGATGCTGTCAGAGAGTTAATGTCCTTGGTGGGAGGTCATCCCTATCTAGTACGGAAGGCACTCTACCACATTTGGCATCGTGAAGTCACCCTGGATGAATTGTTGTCCAAATCGGCTACCCAACGGACAGTTTACGGCGAATACCTCCGTCGGCAATTTTCCAAGTTGCAACAATTTCCTCAACTCCTGAAAGCTTTGACAGAAGTTGCGTCTTCCCCAACACCAGTAGAATTAGATCGAGTACAGGCTCTGAAGCTACGGAATATGGGGTTTGTCCATCTCGTTGGCGATTGCGTTATCCCTTGCTGCGATTTATATCGTCATTATTTCAGCCCGGTTAGCGTCATGTCTTGATTTATCAGGAAACCTAAGAAGTGATTCTTGGGAAGCCTACACCATAATCTCTGATTTGGTGTAGGAGGATGTCACCACCCTGAAGTTCGCCGAATTGCTTGTCAATCCGTCGTTTTGAGAATTTTGGTTAAGCATTGGTTAAGACTGGGTAAAATAGTTGTTAATATAGAAGAGGGAATTTCACCTGGAGGTAGCCATGGTTCATTCGCCTCTGCCCCATCCATCTCAGGGGAACAAAAACAACTTTCTTTACCCTCGCAGTAGCTATCGGGGCAAGTTTACACCGGAAAATTTAGCGTTTAATGCCAATTTGCAAGAATTTGCTCAGAAAGTATCTTATATCTCAGCTTTAGAAACTGGGGGTAAGTTGCCCCCAGAGCAAGCCTACGCACAAGTCGAATCTCTGTGGCAGGAGTTGCAGTTGAGTAAGAAGGCTTTGGGAATTGGCAAAACCAATCCACAATAAACTTTATTTTATGATAGTAAAACATAAGAAACCCGGTTTCTCCAAGAAACCGGGTTTCTGGCACATGTTAGTGGATATAGCAGTTGACAGTTGCCAATTAACAGTTGATAAGCTGCTACGCATTT
>DOIX01000108.1:0-4196 GCA_003511885.1 Cyanobacteria bacterium UBA11153 | reverse complement strand
TTAGATGCGCCGCAGCTTAGTTACACTTGACGCTTGACTCTTGATGAAGGTGGATAGCGTTGTGCCAACTCACAAAGAGTTATCCTATCATAAGGTTCAAAGGGCTGATGTATCCAGGGATTATGGGGTAAGTATTCCACATAATAGTCCGGAGCGATCGCAGAATTGGCTTTATACCAGAGTACAGCGGTGCGGATTTGGGAGATGCGATCGCAATAATGTTGTTGCAACCACTGGATAGACTCTTGTAAGCTGACTCCAGAATCCACTAAGTCATCGACGAGTAAAACTTTATTCCCCAATTCTGAGGTAGTCATTGCCAGATGCTGAGATAAGGTGATTTTGCCACGAATGCGATTCTCTAACCCTCCGTATGAAGCAGCAGAAAAAATCGCTAACGGTTGACGATAAAGGCGAGAGAGGATATCGCCAACTCGCAATCCCCCCCTAGCGATACAGACAATTTGATTAAAATCCCAGCTAGACTGATAGATTTTTACAGCTAACTCTTCAATTTTTTGATGGTATTCTAACCAAGAAATGTAAATATCTGACATCCAGTTGACAGTTGATAGTTGATAGTTGATAGTTGATAGTTGATAGTTGATAGTTACTCAGCTTATCCTCCTGTCAACTGTCCATTGTCAACTGTCCATTGTCAACTGTCAACTGTCCATTGTCAACTGTCAACTGTCCATTGTCAACTGTCTATTGTCCACTACTGTTGTAGGTGATGAACTTGAAAACCCGCAAACAATTTGGTCAACATTGGCTGCGCAGCGAGAAAGCGCTAGAGCGGATTGTTGCAGCCGCAGAATTGCAAAAGTGCGATCGCATTTTGGAAATTGGTCCGGGTACGGGGATACTCACTCGTTGCTTATTACCGGAAGTCGAATCAGTAGTGGCTGTGGAAATCGATCGCGATTTATGCACAAACTTAGTTAAAAAATTAGGTAAAGTTGATAACTTTTTACTGTTACAAGGGGATTTCCTTACCCTCGACTTAGAAACGAATCTTACTGCTTTCCCCAAATTCCAAAATCCCCATAAAGTTGTGGCGAATATTCCGTATAATATCACCGGACCGATTCTCGAAAAACTGTTAGGTACTATTGCTCAACCAGTCTCAAAGGCTTTTGAGTTAATCGTGTTACTCGTGCAAAAAGAAGTCGCCGAAAGATTGTACGCTAAACCCGCTTCCCGGGCATTCGGTGCTTTATCAGTACGGGTACAATATCTAGCAGAGTGTGAATTTATTGCCGATGTTCCAGCCAAAGCCTTCTATCCACCCCCCAAAGTAGATTCGGCGGTAGTGAGATTACGTCCCCGACAAGTACAACCGGAAGCAATTGAACCCAATAAATTAGACACTTTAGTCAAATTGGGATTTGGCAGCAAGCGGAAAATGTTAAGAAATAATTTAAAATCTGTCATTGATATCCCCGATCTGACCCAATTGCTGGAACAATTAAATATTAACCCTCAAGTTCGCGCTGAGGATTTAAGTGTGGAACAGTGGGTGACTCTATGTAATACTTTAGGGATGATTTGGAAACCCTTGGATCCCCCCGATCCAACCTGAAAAAGGGGAAAAAAGAAACTCGAAGGTAGCGTCAGGGCAGGGAAAAGCATTTGGATGGAAAATATGAGATTTATAGCATAAGTTATCGCCCGAATGCTTCTCCATTACAAAAATTAAAACTATAGACAATTGAGGCTACCAGACACGCTCTAAATTTTGACTGTTTACTTTTGAATTTATCATGCGTTCCTATTCTTTAATTGCACCTGCCAAAATCAATCTATATTTGGAAATTTTAGGCGATCGCGCCGACGGTTATCACGAACTAGTGATGATCCTGCAAAGCATTGACTTAGCAGACAAAATTGACATACGTGCCATTGGTACTCAAGGGATTCAAGTTCACTGTGAAGATGCTGAAGTACCGCTAGATCAAACTAACCTTGCTTATCGTGCTGCTAAATTAATGGCAGATAATTTTCCCGATACTTTTGCTCAATTTGGCGGTGTCGAAATTAACATCAAAAAGAATATTCCAGTTGCTGCAGGCTTGGCAGGCGGATCGACAGATGCAGCGGCAGTTTTAGTAGGATTAGATATGATGTGGCAGTTAGGTTTAACTCAGCCAGAATTACAAGATTTAGCCGCAAAATTAGGTTCAGATGTACCTTTTTGTTTAGCGGGAGGTACGGCAATTGCGACAGGTAGAGGCGAGGAACTGGATCCTTTACCTAGTGTAGATTCTCTCTATGTAGTTTTAGCAAAATATCGCAATCTTGCTGTTTCAACTCCTTGGGCTTATCAAACTTACCGTTCTCAGTTTGGGGATGGTTATATTCGGGATGCTCATAGTTTAGAAGCTCGTGCCCAACGCATCCATTCTGGGCCAATAGTCCAAGCAATTATGAATCATAAAATGGGAGAAATTGGCAAACTTCTTTACAACGATTTAGAGAAAGTAGTCTTGCCAAATTATCCCCAAGTTTTAGAATTAAGAAAAGCATTTGAAAATAGCGGTGCTTTAGGTACAATGATGTCTGGATCCGGCCCTACTGTCTTTGCCCTTTGCGAGTCAGAAGGGGAAGCCCAGAGAATTTTACAGGAAGTGAGGAAAGGGATTTCTGCACCAGATTTGGGTTTTTGGGTGAGTCGCTTCTCCAATCATGGGATTCAAGTTATTTGAGGATTTATGGGTGAAAAAGTTAACCCCTACTCCAGCCCCTCCCCTGGGAGGGGAGAAAGATTGCGGGAAAATTGATAAGCTGCGGCGCATCTAAATTGGATAGTAAATTTATCGAAAGGGGTGTAGGGTGTGGGGATATACAAATTAAATGCGTAGCAGCTTATTTATTAAAAATGAGAATAAAGATTACATTCTAAGGGAAACCCTGATAACCTGAGTTCGACGAAAGAGCCGAAGCTGAAAGCCAGTAAATAAAAGCTTTACAGCATTTTAAGCTCAAATCTCTTAGGCAATAAATCGATATTACGATCCCAATTTTGGTAACTATCATGAAAAAAGTCAAGGGAAAACACCAAACACCAAACTCCGAACTCCGAACTCAGGTCTGATAACTTCAATCGGATGGGAAATAGCCCACCCTACCATTATTCTAAACCCACACTCAAAGATAGTTTCTGTAAACTATATACCCCTGCCGTATCGGTGAGATTATATTGTAAAGGGGTAATCGTAATGTATTTTTCCTTAATAGCATGGACATCTGTGGGGACATCATCAGGTAGGTGAATATGACTAGGTTGTTCGATATCTTCTACCGCTTCACCTGCTAACCAGTAATAGGTTTTACCTCGCGGATCGATTCGTTTTTCAAAGGTATCAAAGTAGCGACGAATCCCTTGACGAGTAATTTTAACTCCGGCAATTTCCGATAATTTAACAGCCGGAATATTAACATTTAATAAAATTACCTTTATCGGCGGGTGAGTGGCTAGTTGCTCGATGAGAGTTTTGGCAAATATTGCAGCAACTTTAAACTCTTGAGAGGCATAACTAGTTAAACTGAAAGCAATGCTAGGAATTCCTTCAATTACGCCTTCCATTGCGGCGGAAACTGTGCCAGAGTAGAGGACATCTGTCCCCAAATTAGAGCCGTGGTTAATGCCAGAAAGGACAAAATCTGGAGGACTATCAATCAATGCACCCAATCCTAGTTTAATACAATCTGACGGGGTTCCCGAACAAGACCAAGCTTTAACCTTGGGGTGAAAAATACCATCGATAACTTCAGCCCGAATGGGATCGTGAAGTGTCAAACCGTGCCCCGTCGCGGAGCGCTCTCTATCGGGACAAATTACGCTAACGTCGTGCCCTGCTTCTGCGAGGGTGTCGGCAAGGGTGCGAATACCGAGGGCGAAGATGCCGTCATCGTTGCTGATGAGCAATTTCATGGAATAAAGATGAAAGTCGTTGTTCGATTTTAGCTTGATTTGACCGGGTCTACCCTACTTAGTGTGCTAAAATATTAGTCAATTTTCCTGAGACTTGGGGCAAAAACCTGTCAAGCCCGCACGTAGTAAGGGATTGACAGGTTTTTGTTCCAAGGATCATCCTCAAGTGACAAAAACCGAGATTATTATGAATAAATTAATGACCAGAATTCTCAATTTACCGGGAGTTATAGTAGCAGAAATGGCTCTCTTTCAAGTCAAG
>DOIX01000421.1:4670-5516 GCA_003511885.1 Cyanobacteria bacterium UBA11153 | reverse complement strand
CGAGATGGCAAGTATGATGTTTTTGAGTTCAGCTTGCTCTAGTAGTTCTTAAGTGGATGTAGTTCTTAAGTGGATGAGGTACTTTTGAGTTTTAGATAAATCTAAACAAAGAATCAGGATCGAGGTACTTCACTAATTTAAGACATACAATCGGTTAAGGAATTTTTTTGCGAATAGCATCCAGATTCGCTATTCCACTTCACAGTTACTATTTTTCAAACAAATTAGCCTCATCGTTTGAGATTACAACAGGAGAATAACTATGGCTATCAATTCCCAAAAACTGGGAAATATCCTCAAAAATTTTGTCACGGCAACCAGTGATGTTGAGGGGGCAGCAATGGTTACCCCAGATGGTTTGCCTTTGGCTTCTAGCCTGCCCGGTGGTATGGATGATGAACGAGTTTCTGCTATGTCTGCTGCGATGCTATCTTTGGGCGAGCGGATTGGTAAAGAATTGGTTCGCGGTGCAATTGATCGGATCTATGTTGAAGGAAATCAAGGCTTTAGTATTTTGACTAGTTGCGGTGAAGATGCCGTCTTTCTCGTCTTGGCTACTAAAGAGGCAAAACAGGGTGTTTTGATGTTAGAAATTAAACGGACACTAGCTGAATTGAAGCTGGCATTGTAGTCTTTAATTGTGGAGACTACCCTGAGATTTGAGATTTAACATTGTGCCTAAGTCTTAAATTTAAAATTGGAGGAAGATCGTGTAATTTGCTAGTTATAAATATTGTCTATTAGATCCTCATCCCCCCTTAGTAAGGGGGAAACTAGATTGAAAGTCCCCCTTACTAAGAGGGATTAAGGGGGATCGAAAACACTTAATCTTATAACTAGCAACTT
>DOIX01000421.1:1990-4498 GCA_003511885.1 Cyanobacteria bacterium UBA11153 | reverse complement strand
ATCTTCCGTTAAAAAATTAAGAGCTGATTAATAAAATTTAATTTGTGGCAATGGAAATAAAAAAAATCAAGTGGTAATCGCGACTACACTTATATTGTCAGAGGGATGATAGGCTAGAGAGCCGATTCANNCTTAATCTTATAACTAGCAACTTAAGTTAAGATCCCAATAAATTTAGGACTTAGGTAGTGACACTACCAATAGTGGATAGTGCCTTGGCGATAGCTAATGCACCCTACAGATAGATGGTTGGGGTAGGTACTGAAATTACTGAAAATAATCCAACTGGGTTTTGATCCCTCTCCTTGTCTCAATCTTCTTGGTGTTATTTATCTTCCGTTAAAAAATTAAGAGATGATTAATAAAATTGAATTTGTGACAATGGAAATAAAAAATCAAGTAGTAATCGCGATTACACTTATATTGTAAGAGAGGTGATAGGCTAGAGAGCCGATTCAGAAACGAGGAATAAGCTGAAAGAGAATATTCTAATATATCTTTAAAGATATATATTCTTCCGATCCATTCCTCATTCTCTACTCCCTGGATACTATCAGTAAAATTCTTAAAAGGAAGTATTAATTATATTTACCATATCCTTCTCAAAAAAAAACATAAAAATTTAATAAATAAAAGGCATAATTACCCAGACAAATCCAGGCGGAATTTGCTACAACTAAAGTAGTGAGTAAAATTAGGGAATACTCTATTAGGTGAGATAGGAGATAATTATGGCATTAGAACCCCAGGCATTCATAGAGTTAATGGTGAAGCGGGTTGATTTTAGTAAGGAGAATAAAGCGCTCCTCAAATTACATGGAGATTGGGGAAAAGAAATTGCGCCAGATATGGCAGAGCGTTTTTATAGCTATTTGGGTAGCGATCCGGAAATGAATGCGATTGTCAATGCGACGGAAGGGCGCATCCAGCGTCTCCATCAAACCTTTATTCAATGGTTTCATGAAATGTTTACGGGTATTGATGATTGGGGGAATGCCTATGCTGAATGTCGTTGGCGGATTGGCTTAGTTCATGTGCGGATTGGGATTGGACCTCAACATGTTGTGCCAGCGATGGCACATGTGATGCAGGAAGTTAGCAATCGGATTAAAATTGATGGTAAACCGGAAGAACTCCAAGAGGCACTAATCCGAATTTGTACTATTGATTTAGCTTTTATCGAGCAAGCTTATGTGGAAGTTACGGAGGCGGCTGTACTTAAGGAAACAGGTTGGACTCAGGGGTTATTTAAACGTTTAATTACCACAGGTGCAGGTGGTCGCTAAAAAAATGTTCGTTCTAGTTTACAGTTAAAATATAACGTAATCTGTCCAGGTTAAACAGGAAGAAAATAATGGCTATCAATTCTCAAAAGCTAGGGCATATTCTCCAAAATTTTGTGACATCAACTTCTGATGTTCAGGGTGCAGCAATGGTAACTCCAGACGGTTTACCTCTATCTTCTTTTTTACCAGGTGGGATGGATGATGAACGGGTATCGGCGATGTCTGCTGCTATGCTGTCTTTGGGGGAGCGAATTGGTAAAGAATTAGCAAGAGGTAGTATCGATCGCATTTATGTTGAAGGAAATGAAGGTTTGAGCATTTTGACTAGTTGTGGTGAGGATGCTGTTTTTTTGGTTTTAGCTGGTAAGGCGGCAAAGCAGGGGGTATTAATGTTAGAAATTAAACGGACAATTGTGGAACTAAAGTCCGCCTTGCAGTAGAGAGAGTAATTGGAGATAAACCGGGTTTCTCGATCAGAATATTCAGAAATCCGGCCTCTTTGTAAAGGTAGGCAAATATTGTAAGTTAAGTCCATAAAATCAAGTAAATCAAGTCATTCCTCTGGGAGCAAAATCGAATGGAAACAATGCGTATAGTTGTCACGGGTACTGTCGGTGCTGGCAAGTCTACTTTTGTGAAGACGTTCAGTCAAACTGAAGTCATAGACACAGAAAAGAAGGCAACAGATGAGACATCTTTGTTAAAGAAAAAAACTACGGTAGCCTTCGATTTTGGTACTCGTAACTTGAGTCGAAATATGGAATTGCAAGTCTACGGTACTCCAGGTCAATCTCGCTTTGATTTTATGTGGGATCTCTTAATTCGTAGGGCACACGCTTATATTTTACTGGTGGCGGCGAATAGATCTAGTGCATTCAATGATGCCCGCGAGATTATTTCATTTATGAATCATCGCGTGCAAATTCCGATGATTATTGCCATGACTTGTACTGATTTACCAGGAGCATTGGGACAAGAACATGTTATGTTTGGTTTGGGCTTTATGAACGATCGCAATCGCCCTCCCATTATCACGGTAAATCCCCACGATAAAATGTCGGTACTTGAAGCGATCATGGTTTTAATGGCTCACCAAATTTTTCATGGGCATGGTGCTAAGTTGCCAGCTCAAAGTACTGCAACTCCTGCTCAACCTACTCAACAAACGACTAAGAGTAATTATCAATGGCCTAAACGGCAGTTTTCAGCAGGGGGGTGATAG
>DOIX01000421.1:0-1634 GCA_003511885.1 Cyanobacteria bacterium UBA11153 | reverse complement strand
ACTGTTGGTAGTCAAACTGCTAGTAAAACCTATAGCGAGCAAGATGCTCGCACTACATTATCTGCTATAACTTGGGTTTTAGTCTCCTAAAGCTAATCCTTCTCGACGGGGATCTACACCTCCAATTAAACTTTGATGGGTTAAAAATATCCCATGAGATCCGCTAGTTTGTTCGACGATTTGTACGGAATGACCCATTTTTTCTAAGTCGATCTTAAGATTAGCTATATCCGTACCTAATTCCAATTCTGTGGCACTATTCCGGTTGCCAAAATTGGGGAGAGATATAGCTTCCTGACTGTCTAGTTCCCAATCTAATATCCCCACTAATGTCTTGGCAACATAATTGATAATGCGACTGCCGCCTGCGGAACCTACTACCACTATTAATTTACCATTTTGGTCAAAAACCATCATGGGTGACATGGCACTTCTGGGGCGTTTTCCGGCTTCGATGCGATTGGCAACTGGTTTGCCATCAACTGTGGGGGAAAAGGAGAAATCGGTTAATTGATTATTGAGCAAGAAACCTCTTACCATTAATCTCGAACCAAAGGCATCTTCAATACTAGTTGTCATGGATACGGCGTTGCCATATTTATCGACAATTGATATGTGACTAGTGGAGGGAAATTCGATGGCATTATCTGAACCCCAAAGTAATGATTGTTTTGATAATAATTGACCAGGTTTAGCTTCAGTCATAGCTTGATTGGGATTAATCAGGATGGCGCGGAGTTTGAGATATTCTGGGTTAATTAATTGCTCAGTTGGTACTGGCACAAAATCGGAATCTGCCATGTATATTCCTCTGTCTGCATAAGCTAGTTTTCCGGCTTCTGCAAATAGATGAACAGCTTGTAATGAATTTGGTTTAAGTGCGGAGAGATGAAAATTTTCCAAAATACCTAGTATTTGGATTACCGTGAGTGGACCAGAAGAAGGTGGCCCCATCCCGCAAATCTTGTATACTCGGTAAATGCCACATACTGGCGATCGCTCTTTGGCTTGATAATTGGCTAAATCCTTTGTGGTTAAGTCTCCTGGCACGCGGGCGTTTTGCACCGTCGCGACGATATCGCGAGCAATTCTGCCCTGGTAAAAACCATCAGCACCGCGAGAGGCAATCTTCTGAAGTACTTGACTATATGGTTTATTTACGAGTTTTGTACCTACTGATTTGGGTTTACCGTCAGGTTGATAAAAGTAACTTTTGGCTGGCTCAAAACGTGGTAAATAAGGATCTTTACTGAGTAAAGTATGTAGGCGAGGCGATATAGGAAAACCTGCTTCGGCGAGTTGGATGGCAGGTTGAAATAGTTCCTGCCAAGGTAATTTTCCATAAGCTTTATGTACCATTTCTAGCATTTTTATGGTTCCCGGTACGCCTACGGATTTACCGCCAATTACGGCATCGTAAAATGGTAAAGGGTTCCCTTTTTCATCGAGGAAACGATTGGGTGTAGCTGCTGCTGGGGCAGTTTCTCTACCGTCATAGGTGTGAATTTCTTTGGTTTGGCGATCGTAGTAAACTAGGAATGCACCGCCACCAATACCGGAGGATTGTGGCTCAACTAAGCCTAAGACTAATTGAACTGCGATCGCAGCGTCAACTGCACTTCGGCCACGATGGA
>DOIX01000061.1 GCA_003511885.1 Cyanobacteria bacterium UBA11153 | reverse complement strand
CCTAGCCCCTAGAAAATTTCCAGATAGTTTCCTTTGTGCCGTTGAGAGGAATAAAATCAAAGAAAGGATTTTCGTCAATTGCTCAACGCATTGCTCATATACGGTGTCTCTTGCGCTCTAGGTTTCACTATGCACATTTTTACGTTTTTGTCAATCATAAAATTTTACAATTATTTTACAGGTCGATCCCGTCAGATTGGCTAACTGGGAATAACCTAGAAAATAGTCCCCTCTCATCCCACGCTGTAGAAATTCAGCAACCAACACCAAAATGTCACAGAAATTAAAGAAATAAGGCTGCGATAGCAGGTTGCATTATGATTACCAATTCGTCCGATCAATCACGCCATCCTGAAGCAAACAATCCCGGATTACTGATTATTAAGGGGTTAAAAGAGAAATCTCAAAACTCCAAACGATTGCTAGTGGAGGTATTAAAGTGGACGGGGGGACAACCCGTCCTGACTCAGCAACTATGTAAACTGATAGTGGAGGCGGAGGATTCGCCACCGCTGGGATTGGAAGCAAAATGGGTGGAAGATTTAGTGAAATCGCGCTGGCTGGCAAATTGGGAAAATCAGCCGGAATTAGTCCATTTGCAAACAATCCGCGATCGCTTACTCCGGCAAAAACAACGCAGCGTGCGGCTATTGAAGCTGTATCGGCGCGTTTTGCAACAGGGTGAGGTTCAGGTTAATGATAGTGCAGAACAACGAGAATTGCGCTTGTTGGGGTTAGTCACCAAGCAACAGGGCAAGTTAAAAGTTCACAATCGGATTTATGAATCGATTTTTCACATAGATTGGGTAGAAAGTGCCCTCAAAAGCCTGCAAGTGGAAATCGATCCTAGCGACACCGAATTCCTAAAAACCCTATCTGATTTGGAACGGAAACTCCTAGTTTCTCAAGTCGAAATATTATCCAAAGTAGATAGTGAAACAGAGGATCAAGGTTCCGCTCAAGCCCTCTATGAAGTCCTGCGGGATGTCACCTCTAAAGTGGGAGAATTATTAGGCGCGGATCGGGCTACTACCTTTTTATTAAATGAGGAAAGAACAGAACTTTGGTCGCTGGTGGCGGAAAATGAAGAAGGTGAATTCCTGGATATTCAAGTCCGAGTTGGGGAAGGAATTGCTGGTCAAGTTGCTCTCACTAAGAAAGTAATCCATATTCCGGATAATGTCTATGACGATCCTCGTGCAGTCCTAGTGAAAGAATTTGACAAAAAGTATAATTACCGCACCGAAAATATATTAGCATTCCCCATATTGAATGAGGCAAAAGAAGTTATTGCTGTCATTCAATTGCTAAACAAATTAGCCCAAACTCAAGAGGGGGAAGGGGAACGTCAACCTAGCAAGCACAAAGGCTTTACCTCATTAGATTTAGAAAGATTGGGAAAATGTGTCGTTCCCATTCGCCGGATTCTGGAAAGCTGCCAATCTTGTTACAAAGTAATGAAAAAGCTGCGCGCCACCGCAGCTTTGGCAGAAGCAACCCGTTCCCTAGATCAAATCAATTTAGATACCAAAGCGATTTTGCAGCGGGTAATGAATACCGCGAAAAAATTGATGAATGCCGACAGGAGTACCTTGTGGTTAGTTGATAACGATCGCGGTGACTTGTGGACGGAACTTCCTGGGAAAGGGGAAGTGCGCTGTGAGGTAGGGGTAGGCTTTGTCGGGCATGTGGCAGAATCCCGGGAACTAATGATTATTCCCTTCGATTTATACGAACATCCCAGTGCAGAAAATGCCAAAAAAACGGACGAGTTAACTCGTTATCGGACTTGTAGCATCCTCTGTATGCCAGTCATAAGTCCGGATGGTGAATTACTTGGTGTTACCCAGTTAATTAACAAGCGGAAACCAGGAGAGCATCCAGACTATAACAAAGATGACTGGCCTGCTGTTCCCGATTACTTTAAGGCGAGTTTTGATAAAAACGATCGCCAATGTATGCAGGTATTTAACGAACGGGTGGGCGTAATTCTTCAGTTTGTCAAAACCCATGAAACTCTGAAGAAACTAGCCCAAATTGAACCGAAGGAAGCAGTTTACAATACATTGGCAATCCTCGGTAATTCCGTAGTCAATCAGACTGACGAGGGACTGTATAATGCGCTCTACTACATGTTGAGCTTTATTCAGTCATCTCTGGGTAAATTATTGCAGGCGGAATTAACTACGATTTTCTTGATTGATGCTGAAGAAACTGAATTTTGGTCAGTAGTTGTTGACGTACCAGGAAGCGATGCCAAAGAAATTAGAATTTCGGGAACCTTGGGGATTGCTAGTAAAATTCTGGAATCGAGATCCATTAAAGCCAGTAATAAACCAGCTAAGTTGCACGATGTTTTGATTCATATTGGATTGGATCCGAGCAAGGCCGATAACCTCCACAATCTATTACTATTCCCCATTGTCGATGCCAAGGGAAACGTAGTTGCGATCGTGAGAGCTTTCAATAAGTTATTATCCCCTCTAACTCCAGGAGCTTCCGTATCAGAAAAAGTCGATCGCAATGGCTTTACCCAAAGCGATGCTGATAAACTCAGGGAACGGAATGGAGGAATTTTACCAATCCTCCAAGGATGTCAAGCCTTTCATCGCGAAATCCGTACCCTTCAAGAAAGACGACAAGCTATCGATCCTCTCTATAAGGCAATTAGTTTGGTGAGCCAAAATAGTGGTAATACCGAAGATATTATCCAAACGGTAATGCAGGCAGCCAAAGAACTTACTAATGCGGATCGCAGCACCCTCTGGTTAATTGATTATAGGACTAATGAATTGTGGACGAAAATTCCCCAAGCTGATGGTACTTTAATTGAGACGCGAGTGCCAATGGGAGAAGGGTTTGCTGGCAAAGTAGCAGAAACAGGGCATCCTTTGAATATTCCTTTTGACTTGTACAATCATCCCGACTCTCACATGGCTCGCAAAACTGACGAAAAAACTCATTATCGCACATGCAGTTTGCTCTGTATGCCTGTTTTAAGTTGTGATGGGGAGTTGTTGGCTGTTACTCAATTAGTCAACAAGCGTACCTCTGGGAGTTTGTTAGAATACGATCCTGCTGATTGGCCAGAAGTTCCCGACTATTTCCAAGCTAGTTTTGATGAAAACGATCAAAAGGATATGGAGATATTTAATAACCAAGTTGGTGTTGTTCTTCCCAATGTTATGAGTTAGGAAATGGGTAATAGGGAATAGGAAATGGGGAATGAAGAATAATTTTGGGGCCAATCCCATATCGGTAGTCTGTCAATATCAAAAATCTGTGTCATCCAGTATAGCAAGGGACTATTGGCTATTGGCTCTTGGATCGAGCAGAAAGCTTTTAACATCAATGGTTTGAGGAATTGAGAATGTCTTAACCGCCCTAACAATTAAGCTGCGGCGCATCTAAATTGGATAGTAAATTTATCGAAAGGGGTGTGGGGTGTAGGGATATACAAATTAAATGCGTAGCAGCTTACTATAATTAGGATCGTCCGCCTTCAGATTTGGCTTGTTGACACTCCCCGGTCTAAAGA
>DOIX01000177.1:12314-12486 GCA_003511885.1 Cyanobacteria bacterium UBA11153 | reverse complement strand
TATTATCATTACCTCTCATTATCGCAATTCCAGTATTTATGAAGGGACAATGACTCAATTGCACCGCTATCTTGAGCGAATAAAATTTGACTCATTTAGAATGGCAGCAATTGAGAAAGTAACTCAGGGGATAACTACATTAACAGAAGTATAGCAACCGCCAGAGCGGTTA
>DOIX01000177.1:7758-12062 GCA_003511885.1 Cyanobacteria bacterium UBA11153 | reverse complement strand
TTACGACTTTCTTCCCTAGCCCCAAGCCCCTAGTCCCTTGCTATATTGCGAGTTTTGCCTCATAGTGCTTTCAGCAAACCCTAATTAATTAACTGCCATCCCAAAGCTAAAATTACAACTGCGATCGCACCAATCGTGGTATTGATAAAATTCACTACCTCATTCGTCATCCATTCAACCTCAGACTGTAGGGTAGCGCCGATGACACTCTCCAGATTGGTGGCAATAAAGGCTGCTAATACACAAAAGAGGACACCTGTCAAGTCAATTAAACCAATTCCCCAACCGAGAAACGCGATCGCAATTGAAGCAATAATTCCTGCTAAAGTACCTTCTAAACTCACTGCACCTTCCGTACCTCGCGCTACGGGCTGTAAGGTGGTAATCAGAAAAGTGCGATTACCGTAAGCTTTGCCTACCTCGCTAGCAGTAGTATCGGATAGTTTGGTAGCAAAACTAGCCACATATCCTAATAAAAGTAAACTGCGTAATGGTTCATCAACAAAAAGGGTTGCTAAAGCACAGATAGCACCAGTAAGTGCGGATCCCCAAACATTTTCCGGTCCCCTGGCACCGGAGCGTTTTTCTGCAATTCCTGCAGCTTCCTTTTCTTTCATCCCGATCCGGGTTACAGCCGATCCTACCAGAAAATAGAACATCACCACCAGATACCCTTGCCAGCCTAGCGTACCCCAGATTAAGATACCCAATCCGCAAGCGTGAAGCAAGCCAGAAAGAGTGAGCAAGGATTTGGGGAGAAATAATGCGATTCCGAGTAAAGTTGCATTCAATCCTGTCGCTATCAGCCAGGGATTTAAGGAAGAAATCATAAAACTAACCACCAAAGAGAAAATAATATCTTATTGTTATTTTAGATTGACCTCTCCCCCAACCCCTCTCCTGCAAGGATAGGGGAGCAAGACTTCTCTATATTGTCAAATCTTACTCCCCCCTTCCCTACTAGGGAAGGGGGGCTGGGGGGGGATAGGTTTCCCACGAGGTATGGTATGAATTCAGTATTATTTCATCTGGCTTTCCCTGTTAGCGATATTGAGAAAACTAAGGATTATTACAGCAAAGGATTAGGCTGCGAAGTTGGCAGACAAACCCACCATGCCGTAATTCTTAATTTATACGATAATCAACTCGTAGCTCATGTCACTAACGAACCACTCAAACCCCAAAAAGGCATTTATCCCCGACACTTCGGCTTGATTTTCACCATCGAATCAGATTGGGAAAATTTGTTAGAAAGAGTTCGACAAAAACAACTTAATTTCTATCAATCACCCAAGGTACGCTTTCCCGGCCAAATTACTGAACATCGTACCTTTTTCTTACAAGATCCCTTCTACAACTTAATGGAATTCAAATTTTACCGCCATCTGGAGGCAATTTTTGGCAGTTGTGACGTGAAGGCGATTGGCGATGCGGTAGAATAGGTTCCGATAGTGCTGAGGCTACGGCTTGAATACTGCGACTGTCTCTCACCATCAAAGCGTGGGCGAAGACGGGTACTTTGACTTCTTTTCCTACAGGTATTTGAGAACTGTTAGCAGGTATAATTACTGACAGTTGATAGTTGACAGTTGATAGTTGATAGTTGATAGTTAAAAATAGTCTATTGTCTATTGTCCATTGCATTGATGAAGTTATTTCGCCTCTAACCGATGTGGCATTTGCTATATCATGTCTATTTGATTGCCTATAGTTAAGGCTGAGGCTAGTCACCGATATCATAACTGCATAAGTGTCTGGGAGTCAGAGATAGGATGAGATAGGAGTAAGGTGGGAAGGTGAAATTCCCAAAATCCTGACTTCGCCCAACTCTCTGTAAATTTTAACTATTAACTTCCTCAATGATTATGTCTAGTATCTCCCGTCGTCATTTCTTGCAATTTGCTACTTCAACTCTGGCTACCTTGGGTTGGAGTCAGCTTAATATTTCGCAACAAGCTGAACGTTATGGCAAAGTACTCGCCCAAAGTACCCCAAGGAAACTTGCCTTACTTGTTGGTATCAATAAATATTCACGTCAACCTTTAAAAGGATGTATCAACGATCTAGAATTGCAGCGTCATCTTCTAGTTAACTGCTTTGGCTTTAATCCCAAAGATATTTACATTCTCACAGATGAGAAGGCAAATCGTCAAGGTATTTTAAGTGCATTTGAGGAATATTTGATTAAACAAGCGAAACCAGGAGATGTGGTTGTCTATCACTATTCTGGACATGGTTCTCTAATTAACGATCCTCATCCAATTATAACTGAAGCTGACAGTAAAAAAGCTGGATTAAACGGTACTTTTGTTCCAATTGATAGCAATCTCCCGGCTGGATATCCAGATGAAGGAGGTCTCGTCAAAGATATTATGGGACATACTTTGTTTTTGTTAATGTCTGCTGTAAAAACTGAAAACTTTACCGCAATTCTCGATAGTTGTTACTCTGGCGGTGCAACGAGAGATAGTCGAGTAAGATCCCGCGATGGTGGGGAAAAAATCCTAATTTCTCCGGAAGAAAAATCCTATCAAGAACAATGGCTATCCCGGTTAAAATGGTCTCATGGAGAATTCGTCCGGCGCTATCGGGAAGGTGTGGCAAAAGGAGTCGTTTTAGCAGCAACAAATCCGAAACAAACAGCGATGGATTATCAGTTTAATGGGTTTTATGCGGGATTATTTACTTATCTCTTAACCCAGTATCTATGGCAAAATAGTGGTACGCCAGAAAATGCGATCGCATTTACAAAACAACAGATACCGACAAATGTGGATCAAACTCCCCGTTATGATGTCAAGCTGGATAGTGGGTATGAAGAGGAACCGATTTATTTCATTAATAAACTAAGTTCACCTGCTAATGCAGTTGTAACTGAAGTTACGGGAAATCGGGCTAAGTTATGGTTAGGAGGAGTTGATTTAGGGACGGTTGATACTGGGACGGTGTTTACTGTAATTAATGGTTCGGGAAAATTGATATTTCAAGCGCGGAATGGGTTAGTAGGAGAAGCGATAGTGGAGGGAAATGTGAAGGAGGGAATGTTATTGCAGGTGAATTAGACCTCTTGAAAAAGTATATTTTGCCCCCCTAACCCCCCAATTCTGGGGGGAAATTGAATTGAAAGTCCCCCATAATTGGGGGATTTAGGGGGCATTCTCGGATTTAGGCAAGAGGCTAATTAAGATTAGATCCCCTCCTTACATCCGCTGTTGAAGTCGGGTATCTAAAATCATCATCACAATCGATTGACAAATTCCTCTAAAGTTTCCGCTGTTATTGCGAAATCTACTAACTCTTCTAGTTGATTAACTGCAAAAGCAGCCAATTGAGTTTGAATTTCTGGTGAAATTGAGCCAAAACGATTAGTCAGAATCCGCTGTAATTGTCGTAAAGTCCCCTGTTGTAATCCTTGTTGTAATCCTTGTGCTGCTGCTGCTTCATCTGGTAATAAAACGAGATTACCTTCCTCATCATAAAATCGTAACCAAATCGCTGTTTCCCTGTCAACTGTACCAGACCAAGTACCCAACCAAAAACCCAAACTTTTACACCATAACCAACCTCGTTCATTTGGTACTAAAGGCTGATATTGTTGATTACTATCTAAATGCCATCCTTGTAGAGAATTAGGATCGAATGGATTAAAGACAAAGTAATCTGGTGTCCGGAAAACCTTCTCGTAAATATCTTTTTTAAGTCCTGTATCTACGATAGCAGTGGAAGAAGACATCAACTCAATAATAACATTTGGGTAACGTCCCCCTTCTAACCATACCACCCAACCTTGCCTCGGATAACTACCATCAATATCCAATACGGTAAAAAAATCAGGTCCGCGAAAATCTCGATTCCGTAATTGTTCGCTACTGTAGTAGATAAACATATTCCCACCACAGAAGAAATCATTCCGGTTAGTCCAAGCTTGCTGTAATGACCGGATTAAGGTATTCATGGCAATGCGGTGGCGATTTGTTTCCAAAGTTTCTCCATCATCAAAAATTAAATCAGTAGGTGGGATAGGAGGTTCCCAATCCGGTATTTTGGTAGGTTGAGATAGGATTTGTGGTGTTGCCAACTCTGACATTATCTAATTCTCCCCTTGGTTGGACTATTAATCAATTTTTTTACCTTCAGCTTAACGCAATTCCACTCTCCAAATCCTTCATCCCGACAAAAATTAAAACGATATTACCAAGTTTAGCGATTGGTTTCGCTGCTGCCGAATGCGCACCAGTAAAATAAAATATCTGTAGGGATGAAGCATTCGGGCGATAAACCTTGGCAACAAACCCTAAATATTT
>DOIX01000177.1:0-7541 GCA_003511885.1 Cyanobacteria bacterium UBA11153 | reverse complement strand
GGCAACAAACCCTAAATATTTATATCCGTTGGCGAAGCCTTCCCGAAGGGTATGCTTGACCCTGCCCTGACGCGATGGATACAAATGGGCTTAATCTTATAACCAAGATGTCGGCATCCCGATAGATACAGGGTGAAGCATTCGGATACAATATTAATGGTTTTCAGTTATTATTGATCGCCCGAATGCTTCACCCCTACAACCAATAATCTGTTACATCTAAGATCTTGCACCAATGTCAGTAAGCCTGAAAAACCTAGGTTTTTGGTGGTTCAATCAACGAAATATCAAGGGTTGTAGCACTTTATTGAGAATGGTGCAAGATCTGAGTTACATCCGCTACCACATCCGTTGCCAAATTCCTTTTCCACCTGCATAACCCCCCAACCCTCAGAGATAAAAACAAATAGAGTAAAATAAACACAACCCAACCAAGGTGCAACCATGCCCCTACCCACCCCAAAAAGAAAGGGATTTCCCAAACCAATCCCCCGCTATCTAATCCTATTTATCCTGTCACTATTCCTCATGGTGGGATTATTTTCCGACTTGGGCACAGGGAAGGTAATCGCCCGCGAGACAGAAAGCAGGGTGAGGATGGAGGTGGCACAAGAGAGTAATTCTAGACAGGAATATGCAACTCGTGTTGCAGCACAAAAACTCTTTGACGAGGGAATGGAGTTATTTGAACAAGGAACAGCAGAATCTTTACAACAGGCGATTGGCAAATGGGAAGATGCACTGCCACTATACCGTGAATTGGGCGATCGATATTGGCAATCTTTTACACTTACCTGGATTGGCTCTATCTACGACGATTTGGGAGAAAAACAGAAAAGCCTTAACTACTATAACCAAGCTTTGCCTCTAATTCAATCCCTAGGCGATCCTGTTGGGGAAGCTGCTATCCTAAATAATATAGGTAAACTATACATCGAGTTAGGACAGAAACAGAAAGCCCTCGACTATTTAAACCAGGCACTCCCTCTATTTCAAGCAGTGAACGATAAGGCTTACGAGGCTAGTACTCTTAATAATATCGGTGCCATCTACGATGATTTGGGAGAAAAACAGAAAGCCCTCAACTACTCTAACCAGGCTATACTTCTATTTCAAGCGGTGGATGACAAAGCAGGGGAAGCGTCTGCCCTCAATAGTATTGCTGCTGTCTACTCGGATTTAGGAGAAGAACAAAGGGCGATAGACTACTACAACCAAGCTTTATCCCTTCGTCGATCGACAAAGGATAAGGGTGGAGAAGCTGTTACTCTTAATAACATAGGCAGAATTTACAACGATTTAGGAGAAAACCAAAGAGCGATAGATTACTTCAATCAATCCCTACTTTTGAGTCGCATAGTGGGGAATAAAAGACAGGAAGCTATTACTCTATTTAGTATCGCCGATCTCGAACGCGATCGCAAAAATCTCACCCAATCCCTCACCCAAATCAACGCCGCTATCGACATCATCGAAAACCTCCGCACCAAAATCGATAGCCAACAACTCCGCACCTCCTACTTCGCCACTGTCCAAGATTATTATCAATTTAAAATAGACTTATTAATGGAGTTGCACCAACAAAACCCCAAACAAAGATACGATGCCCAAGCCCTCGAAACCAGCGAACAATCTCGCGCCCGCAACCTCCTAGAAATCCTCACCGAATCTCATACCAATATCCGTGGTAACGTCGATCCTACCTTACGCCAAGAAGAACTACAATTAACCAATCAAATTAACGCCCTAGAATACCAGAAATATCAACAATATAACAGTCCATCAGGATTATCCAACTCACGGAAACTTGAAATCGACAAACAAATCGAAACCCTCCTCACCCAACTCGATGGAGTCAAAACCCAAATCCGCCAAAAAAGCCCCGCCTACGCCGCCATCACCCAACCCAAAGCCTTCACCTTAAATCTCGAACAAATCCAAGAAAAAGTCCTCGATGAAAACACCATCTTATTAGAATATGCTTTAGGAAAAGACCGGAGTTATCTCTGGGCTGTCAGTAAAAACGATTTCAGCAGCTACACCCTCCCCCCAGAGAAAGAGATAGAAGCAGTAGCCGACATATTCAAAGCACCAAGTCAATTAAAAGATAAAGATGTGATTGCTTCCGAAGCCGCCCAGAAATTAAGCCTTATGTTATTAGCACCTGTGGCGGATAAATTGGGGGATAAACGATTATTAATTGTCAGCAATGGCGTATTGCAATTAGTGCCATTTGCCGCTTTACCCATACCTGAAAGAATATTAGAAAAATCAGGGGTAAACAAACAAAATATCAGGGCGAAGCATTCGGAACATCACCTCTGGTATTTACCCACAATTGATCGCCCGAATGCTAGGCTTCGCCACGCTTCGCTAACGCCCCTACCAAACAATCATCATAATTTCCATCTTTTAGATATAGCTTCCACCAACCAACAATTTATCCCCCTCCTCACCCAACACCAAATCATCACCCTCCCATCAGCATCAACCATCCCCGTACTCCGAAATCAAATCCAAGGACGTACACCCGCACCCAAAACCCTCGCCGTACTCGCAGATCCCGTTTTCACCCCCGAAGATCCTCGTTTCCAAACTACCCCACCTTCAAATAATCCTCAAACCGATGCTAACGCTGTAACTCGCGCTGCTTGTACTAGCATTGATAGATTACCATTCACAGAAAAAGAAGCCACCCAAATTCTCGCCCT
Organism: Cyanobacteria bacterium UBA11153; assembly: GCA_003511885.1. Classification (GTDB taxonomy): domain Bacteria; phylum Cyanobacteriota; class Cyanobacteriia; order Cyanobacteriales; family Coleofasciculaceae; genus Limnofasciculus. Next base: position 4,830 of record DOIX01000177.1, on the reverse strand, counting down.
CATCCCCGACAATCAGGAATTTCAAGCATTAGGATTCGACGCATCTCTGACTACTGCTACTAGTCCCAATTTAAGCCAATATCAAATTGTCCACTTGGCTACTCACGGTTGTGTCAATTCAGAACATCCAGAATTATCAGGAGTGGTATTATCTTTATTAGATCGCAATGCCACTACTCAAGACGGTTTTCTCCGTCTCAATGATATATTTAACCTCAACCTTCCCGCCGAATTAGTAGTACTCAGTGCTTGTCAAACGGGAGTAGTGGGATTAGTAGAGAATAAAAATACCAAACAACTTGAGATACCCCAAACAGGAGAAGGACTCTATGGCTTGACAAGAGGCTTCATGTATGCTGGTGCGAAACGAGTTGTGGTTAGTTTGTGGAGTGTAAACGATACCGCTACATCCAAATTAATGGAGCAATTTTATCAAAAAATGCTGGATCAAAAGATGAATCCAGTAGAGGCATTGAGACAGGCACAATTAGAGATGTGGCAGTCTGAGGAATGGAGTGCGCCTTATTATTGGGCTGCGTTTACGATTCAGGGGGATTGGCGGTAAAGAAATCAACCTATATTAAGCCCATTTGTATCCGTCGCGTAAGGGCAGGGTGAAGCATTCTGATACAATATTCATGGTTTTCAGTTATTATCGATCGCCAGAATGCTTCACCCCTACTCACAATATTCCTATATAGCAGTACAAATATAGATTAGGACATTTTCTTGAGGCTTATTCCCCCTTTTTTAAGGGGGGTTAGGGGGGATCAAAACCTCCTAATCTCAAGCAGTAGCGCTATACATATAGCAAGAGATGCTTTTGCCTACTGATTTTGAGGTTTGACTTCCTGAAGTTGCTCTCCAGGATTAAGTTCGACTGTTTTGACGATATTATCGGTACTGACGGATGATTTGGCATCGTCCACTTTTTCCTGGGAGCCATTGGCAGCTTTGGCTAATTCGACAATTCGTTGAATTTCTTCGATGGAGGCTTGTTTTTGGGAATATTCAGCCATTTTGATTTGAGCTGTTTGATAGGTGGGGGTATCTTCGGGAATTTGGGCGAGATAAGTTAAGGCTGCTTTGAAGTCTCGCTCTTCGGCTTTTTGGTAGGCTTGTTGGAGCAGAGATTCTGCTTTAATGCGCTGCTTTTCTTGATATTCAGATAGTTTGGGGTAAATTTTGCCTCCGGTAGGTGTTTCCGGAGTAATTTGTTTGAGAGTTGCGATCGCGCTGGTAAAATCTTTCTGGGCTGCTTGTTGGTATGCTATGGCTAGTAGCTCTTGGGCTTCGGCTTCTAGGTGGAGTTTGGCTTCTTCTATCAAGGGCTGAGTTTTTCGTTGCCAAATCTTGACACTGTTAATTTTAGCTCCTGCCAAAATTACATCCTGCCACCTTTCCTCAAGTAAGGCTTGTTTGGCAGCTTGATACTGAGCTTCAGCATGATGCCATTCTTGTCGCCACTCTTGGACTGTAGATTGAGATTTTTGATAGAGAGAACTATCGGTGGGGACAGATTGAGCTAAAGCAATCGCTCGATCAAAATTACCCGCATCATATTCTATCATCGCTCTCTCCAAAAGATCGAGTGCCGGATTAGAGGGAGCAGCATAGAGAAGAGAATAAAGTCCCAAAGAAATCGCCACCGTATTAGAAGCAGTTACCCCCACTCCCGTTGCGGCGATAAGGGGTGGAAACTTAAACCAATTTGAATTTAAACTTTGATGATGGGAAACTTTAACAGTTGGTTGGACAACTAATTCCTTAACAGAATCCTGATTACTCAATTGAGACACCTCACAACTCATCACTAGGGTTTTTAAAACGATTAAGGCATCAGTAGCGGATTGAAAGCGCCGCCCTGGGTCTTGTCGTACAGTATGGTTAAGGACAAAAGCCATAGAGTCACTGACTGATGCGTATTGTTCCCAGCTAATCTCCCCAGTATCCGGATTGAGGGGAAATTCCCCCGGATTAAGCCTAGCGATAGCCTGAATTGCGATCGCGCCCACCGCATATAGGTCATGATGAAAATGGGGACAACCCATCAATCGATCAATAGGAGCATATTTGCGATCGCAGATGAGATGTGAGAGGTTAGAGCTGAGAGGCTCGGAAAACCTCCTTCCCTCTACTGCCTTTGCCAGGGAAGCGGAATTAATTTGATGCGCCTCACCAAAATCAATCAAAACCAACTTACCATCAGATTTACGCCGGATGAGGTTATCTGGATTGATATTCCCGTGAATCACGCCTTGACGGTGAATGAATTCCAGAATACCAAAAACATCCTTCAGGAAGGCTATACACTGATACTCGCTCCAGCGTTTGTTACAATAGCGACTCATGGGAAGTTCATGACTCAGGCGGTTGCCCACAATCGACTCTTGGACTATGTAAAACCCTCTGTCATCTGCAAAACTATCTAAAAGTTGGGGAATCTGGTTGTGTTTCCCAACTTTCTTGAGAATATCCACTTCCCTGTCAAACAGACGCTTGCCGAATCTCCAATATTGGGGATCGATCCCCTTGGGTTGGAAATGCTTTACTATACATTGGGGATGCCTGCTTTGGTGGGTATCGGCTGCAATGTAAGTCTGACTCCATGACCGGGCGCTCTTGACTTGAACGATTTGGTAACGCCCGTTGAGTAAATATCCCAAGTTTAACTGGTTTGCCTGATGTTTCAACGAACTTCTTCCCGCCCGAATGCCTTTAAATCTATAATTAATTTCTTCTTTCAACGATGCGGGGGATTTTCCGGAATCTGGTTATTGGTTATTTGTTGTTGGTGATGCGTTGTTGGTTGTTCATACTTGGTTATTCATGGTTGATTATTTTTCATCACTCATCCATCCTCCTGCAGCAGTTGGTAATTTGTCCTTATTCACCAGTCATACATCTTTCTTAAATTGACAACCAACCAGCAAAAACAATCGACTAACCAGCAAAAACAATCGACAACCAACAACAACAAACAACAAGCAAAAACCAATTGGAAATAAAAATTTCATGGAATGGCATGTAACCGATGCCCAAAGTCTGGCAATTATCGATCGCGAAATCGGGAATCACTCCTTTTCTGCAGCAGAATATGAAATTGTCCGCCGCGTGATTTACGCCACGGCTGACTTTGAATATCAACATTTGATTCGTTTTTCCGAGCGCGCCTTACAAGCTGGTGCAGCGGCATTAGCGGCGCGGACAACAATTGTGGTGGATGCACCAATGGTACAAGTGGGAATCGCGCCCCATATCCAAGATACCTTTGCAAATCCCGTCTATTGCAGTATGGAAGCTATTACCCGTCCCCAAAAAGAAAAGACAAAAGCTGCTTGGGGTATAGAAACCCTTGCCAGACGCTACCCAGAAGGGATTTTTGTCGTCGGGCAAGCTCAAACAGCTCTCACTGCCTTGGTAGAATTAATCGAAGCCGAGGAAATTCGACCTGCTTTGGTGATTGGTACGCCTGCCGGATTTGTTGAGGTAGATGTTGCCAAATCCCGATTGGAAGATTCTCTTACTCCTCATATTCGGATTGAAGGTAGTAAAGGCTCCGCAGTTGTAGCTGCTGCCATTATCAACGGTTTAGTTGACTTAGCTTGGCAAGCCTACGGGCAGGATAGTGTTGTAATTAGTTAAGAGGGAATGGGGTGTAGGAAATGTTTTAAATTAGAACTATCCCCACCTCGTTTAACTCAGATCTTGCACCATTCTCAATAGTATGGAGGCAGAGCCTCCAAACCCTTCCAGTTTGAACCTGGGAACGAGAAAATAATACAAGTTAATACAATGTTTTCTGGAGATATCTAATGGACAATTCTTAACTATTAACTATCAACTATCAATTGTCAACTGCTATAATTGTTTTGATAGATCTTATTTAAAGATAGTGAAGAGAGATAATATTGTGATAGGACAACATAAAGATCTTTACTGTAGTAAGTGTAGAAGAGTAACTAACCATGTATCAGTGAGTTTTGAAGAATATAGCGATAAACCTTCCAGGAGAATGGATTCGCGAGGAATGCTGGATAATATTTATGCCAATTTGATGGGATTATCGGCAAAATTAGTTTATGGTACTCCTTATCGCTGTTGTAATTGCGGACAGCAATTGCGGACGGATAAATATTTGAGATAAAAATAATATAATGAACCAGGATAGTCAACTAAATTACACCGAAGTATTACAGAAACTCATGGAGAAAGTCGGTGTTACTAGTTTTAACGAGCTAATTCAAGTTAGCGGAGTTTCTCGGCGACAAATCCTCCATTTACGACGTGGAGAAGTATCGCAAATGCGAGTAGAAACCCTGATGAAGCTGTCTGAAGTCTTGCAGTTGTCGGGAAGCGAGTTACTGAAGATGTTTTCTGAGGAAGGAATATCTACTAGTGCTGATAAAGAGGAAAATTCGATAGTCAAGGAGGAATATCAGCGATTAAAACAACAGTTAGATATCCAGCGAGAGACGTTAAAGCAGGAATTTCAAGAGGCAAGTTTGCAAATCATAGAATCCTGGCTGATACAATGGCCTACAGCAGCATATTCCGCTAGGCAAAACGATACATTACCCGCAGTGAGATTATTGCCGCTAATCCAGCCAGTGGAACAACTTATGGCAGAATGGGGAGTAATTGCGATCGCGTCTGTTGGTGAAGAAGTGCCTTACAATCCTCAATTCCATCAACTGATGTCAGGCACAGCCCAACCTGGTGATATGGTAAAAGTGCGTTACCCTGGCTATCGACATGGAGATAAGCTACTGTATCGCGCCAAAGTAAGTCCTATTTAATCTGGTTGGTAGTAGGCGATTAATCGCCTAC
>DOIX01000378.1:1984-4804 GCA_003511885.1 Cyanobacteria bacterium UBA11153 | reverse complement strand
ACACCCCACACCCTACACCCTACACCCCACACCCCACACGTGTCAATAAATTTGAAGAGGTTTACTTCAGGGAGCCGAAAACCGCTATATTTGTGGTGTGGCTGTGCAATTCCTAGAGGACGCAAGCCAAAAAACTTCCTTGTCAAGGCTGGTAAACAGTAATGCACTCTCTGCTATCGACTAAAATTTAACCCGCTAATTTTTACCTCGCTCAATTTACAGGTGAGTAACTTTGAGTAAGTTTTAAGATCGGCTATAAATTTGTGCGATTGGATATTAATGTGAATTGCTAGTTAACTCTTTAGAGCTGAAGACAAACTAATCGCTAATTCCTAATTGCTCATAGTGGAGGAAAAAAATTGATGGCTTACAATTACCACTTGGCGATTACCAATTTTCGCCACCCATTGGGTTATAACCACTAACTTGGGCCAGAAGATTCCCGATCGGGAAAATTATGTGGATAGACTATTGTTAGTTAACAATTACTAAACAAAGAAAATTGTCCGCTTTCAAACACTCAATTACTTAATTTATGCTGTCTGTCGATTTACCGCAGAGCAATTCCAGTCCACAACTGAGTTCAACTAACCGAATTCTGGTAGTGGAAGACGAAGAGCTAATTAGGCAAATGCTGGTCTTATCTCTAGAAGAGGAAGGCTATGAAGTGGTTACGGCTCCTGATGGGCGTACAGCATTAAGTCTTCTTCAAGAGGCAGAAGGGAATGACAAAATATTCCCATTCAATTTGATCGTTCTTGATTTAATGCTACCTCAGCTTAATGGCTTAGATCTGTGTCGTTTGTTACGGTATCAAGGGAACCTAGTACCCATCCTGATTCTCAGTGCCAAAGCCAGCGAAACCGATCGAGTTTTGGGATTAGAAGTTGGTGCAGATGATTACCTCACTAAACCCTTCAGTATGCGGGAATTCATTGCCCGCTGTCGCGCCCTACTTCGTCGTCAACGTTTTAGCAGCTTACCACAGACTCCTGTATTACAATTACGGGATATCAATCTCTATCCCCAAGAATGCCGCGTTACAGTAAGAGGAGAGGAAGTGAACCTATCTCCCAAGGAATTTAAACTGTTGGAGTTATTCATGGGTTATCCCCGCCGAGTTTGGTCTCGCGAACAATTAATCGATCAGGTGTGGGGACCAGATTTTTTAGGTGACACGAAAACTGTGGATGTCCATATCCGCTGGTTGCGGGAAAAATTGGAAAAAGATCCCAGTCAACCAGAATATCTGATCACTGTCCGTGGCTTTGGCTACAGATTTGGATAATGTTAGGAGCTATTGGTTATTATTTGTTGTTTGTTAGTTATCGAGGCTCGATCGACCATAAACTAAGTCAAAATCGGAGATGGGGAATGGGGAATGGCAGACAACAAACAACAAATAACCAACAACAAATAACCAACAACCAACAACCAACAACAAATGACCCTATTGGCATTTATACTGGGTTTAGCCCTAGGTAGCGGGTTTGGTTTTTGGCAAAACCGCCGACTCCAAAGACAGCAGCAGCAAATCTTAGATTTGTTACCGAAGGACACTACCAGCAAATCATTTCCCATAATTTCTCGATTGCGGCAAGCAATTGCTCTTGCGGATCGAGAGCGTAGAATTTTAGAAGAGAAATTAGACAGGCTGGAACAACTTCTAGAAGTAGCGCCAGTAGGGTATTTGCAGGTAGATGAAGAAAATCATTTGCTCTGGTGTAACCTCGAAGCCCGACAATCATTACAAATAGATCGCCCTCAACCAGGACAGATTAGGTTACTGCTAGAATTAGTAAGATCCTACGAACTCGATCAGTTAATTGAACGAACCCGCAGCCAACAACACTCTATAATTCAGGAATGGGTGTTTCATCCCACTTGTATTGATGGTGCAGCCATGAGTGAAGTGAAATCTATTGCTTTGCGAGGAGTTAGTTGGCCTTTACCTCAAGGAGAAGTGGGAGTTTTCCTAGAAAATCGGCAACCCATTGTCGAACTTTCCCAATCTCACAATCAGTGGTTTAGCGACTTAGCCCATGAATTAAGAACGCCCCTCACCTCAATTCGCTTAGTAGCAGAAACATTGCAAAATCGTCTTAAACCCCCTGAAAGTCGCTGGGTTGAGCAACTATTTGCCGAAACTAACCGACTCATTAACCTGGTGCAAAATTGGCTAGAGTTAAGCTATCTCGCTAAAAATCCCAGCCAAAGTCTCACCTATAAATCGGTAGAATTGCGATCGCTAATTCAATCAGTATGGCAAAGCTTAGAACCTCTCGCCCAACAAAAGCAACTCCATCTCGCTAATGAATGTCCTGATTCGATATCGATTAAAGCCGATGAATCTCGCCTCACCCAAGTATTTCTCAATTTATTCGATAACAGTATTAAATACAGTCCCCCTCAATCTTCAATTCGGGTTGAAGTAGATCAACTTGAAGGCACAAATACTGCTAATGACGAATTAGGGAATCTCTCTTCAATCCAAATCGATATCATTGATTTCGGTACAGGCTTCTCTCCTTCAGACTTGCCCCACGTATTCGAGAGACTCTATCGCGGAGATCCCTCCCGATACCGACAACCTCCCACCTCTGAAGCCTCATCCCTACTGGGAATAACCAGCGGCAGTGGTTTAGGACTATCTATTGTCAAAGAAATTATCCAAGCTCATGGCGGAATTGTCAAAGCCAGAAATCATCCAGAAACCAGAGGGGCTTGGCTGCAAATTCAACTGCCTCAGCTTCGTTGACGTACTCCCCCGCTTGAAACACAGGGCAGCACTTACAAACTTGTTATAGCAACCGCCACATC
>DOIX01000378.1:0-1690 GCA_003511885.1 Cyanobacteria bacterium UBA11153 | reverse complement strand
GTCAACTGTCCACTGCTATACCTTGGTGGGGAGTGGGAAGTGGGAGATGAGGGGGAAGAAGGTTTTAAATCAAAACTCCTCATTACCCACGACCCATGCCCCCATTCTTGATAAAGTTCACTATAATTTAACTTTAATCGGCTATGAATATAGTTGATATTTTGTATCAAAGGTGCTAAGTCATTAGAGGTGAGCTTATCTTCTGCAAACAGGACTCCTGAACGTACCCACTTCAAGCGCTCCCTGATTCGCCTTGAGCAGGATGTGTTGCGTATGGGCGCTTTGGTGGAAACTTCCTTTCGCTTGAGTCATCAAGCCATGTTCTCACAAAATCTGGAAGCAGTTAGGGCAATTACGGCTAATGAAAAACAAATCGATCGCTATTATCGTCAGATTGAGTTAGAATGTGCCACTCTCCTGACTCTTAAAGCGCCAGTTGCCCAAGATTTGCGTATTGTCAGTGCTTTCATGCAGCTAATCCGAGATTTAGAAAGGATTGGGGATTATGCTCAAGATTTAACCGAAATTTCCTTAAAACTACTCTCCTACCCACCTCATCCTTCCTTACCAGAAATTGAGGTGATGTCTCATCACGCTCAAGCAATGCTGGCAGTTAGTTTGAAATCCCTGGCAGATTTAGATGCCAATGCGGGGGGATCTGTAAAAATTCTGGATGATAAAGTAGATGATGCCTATGACAAACTCTATCAAACTTTAGCCTATCAGCGAGATATTAAAGGAGTAGTTGAACCAATTGTCTTATTAGTTTTGGCAATTCGTTATATTGAACGGATGGCAGATCATGCAACCAATATTGGTCAAAGAGTGGGCTATATTGTGACAGGATATCGGGGCTAGTAACAGTTGACAGTTGACAGTTGACAGTTGATAGTTGACAGTTGACAGTTGACAGTTGATAGTTGACAGTTGACAGTTGACAGTTGATCCCACATTCCGCACTTCGGTTTGTAGCATGTCAAGTAATACGTCAATCTTGACTAAGAATCAGTATTTTTACTGATAATACTGCGATTTTGGTGATTTTATTGCTACCTCAATAGCGTAATCATCACGTATTACATCACGATCTGCGGAAAGAGGGGTTGATAGTTGACAGTTGATAGTTGACAAACGTGAAAAGCCCTCTTAACCTGAACAATCGGGATATTGCGGCAGTTATTTCTTGAGAATCCCCGTAGCTTTAGCCAGGGTTTAATAAACGGAGTGTCAAGAATCAAGGTTATCAGATTTATTAGGCGGGTTGAAGAATTAGGTTGTCTTTTTATCGACAAATTATCTCCACATACCCGCCTCAGCCCAGGCTATAGTTCAAGCCTGTGGGAAAATGGGAAAATTAGCGATCGCCTCTTCCTCCAGGTGTCCTGCCACCTTCGTCATTACTACCACCACGAGGTTGAGAGTTACCGGGATCGGCACCTTCTGCACCATTGCCAATTCCTTGATTTCCCTGACGATTCCGATTATTCCGTCCTTGGGAATTATCATCATCATCACCATCATCATCATCATCATCGTTGTCAACGTCAGCCGCCATATCCGCCGTTTCTTGTGAAGACATTTGTCGCAAACCTACCAATCCAGGGAAGCAACGACTACTTGGTCCGACTAACATATAACCGACTTGAGTGCTACCACCAGTACCAGCAGTGGAGCCGCTACCAGTGGTGGA
>DOIX01000368.1 GCA_003511885.1 Cyanobacteria bacterium UBA11153 | reverse complement strand
AGAGCTTTACAGCATTTTTTTGTTAAATCTCTTAGGCAAGAAATCGATATGACGATCCCAATGCGTGGTAACTATCATGAAAAAAGTCAAGGGAAAACACCGTTGGCGATCGCGAAGTGCGAAGCGCATACTCCTCTCCACTCAGGTCAATCTATACGGATAGGCGCTGAAAATCGCTCGCTCGCGTTCATTTCATCCCCGGGTTAGAAACCGGAGGCTTCCCGCTGCGTCTTATTGATAGTGATAATACTTCCTGCAATCTAACTCGATCGCGACCCTCTTGATGCAGTAAGATCCAAGATGCAATCAGATCCGGTCCATGGACATCACCAGTTAACGCAGCACGGAGCGATCGCATTACTAACCCTTTTTTCACTTTCTTTTCGCTGGTTATCTGTTTCAGTATCTCTTGCGCTGTCTCTGGAGTCAATGTTTCTGTCTGGGTTAGTCTATCTAGAATGGCTTGAATTACCTCCGTAACTCCTGCTTGTTCCAGTTGGGCTGTGGCATCTGGTGTAAATTCCACTATTTCACTAAAGAAAATCTTGGTCATTTCCACTGCTTCCGGTAAGCGAGCGAGACTCGGACCAATTACTACCGCCATTTCTTCTAACCAAGCCCGCTGCCCTACTGGATCGAAATTATATCCTGCGGCTTGCCAGTACGGTATCAACAAATCCACTAACTCAGAAGCTGGTAATTTATGGAGATATTGACTATTTACCCAATCCAACTTCACCCAGTCAAATTTTGCCCCAGCTTTATTCACCCTTTCAAAGCTAAACTGTTTGGCAGCATCAGCTAAGGTAAATAATTCTTCTGCATCAGGGGGCGACCATCCCAGCAAAGTCATATAATTAGCCATGGCTGGGGCAATAAATCCCATTTCCTTAAAATCAGAGATAGATGTTACCCCATCCCGCTTGGATAATTTAGCTCCCTGCATATTTAAAATTAAGGGAGTATGGGCAAATTCTGGAATACTTGCCTCTAATGCTTCGTACAGTAATATCTGTTTGGCAGTATTAGCAATATGGTCTTCACCTCGGATGACATGGGTAATTTTCATGTCAATGTCATCCACTACTACCGCTAAATTATATAGTGGCTGACCTACTGTATCATCGGCTGAAGCTCTGGCAATGACCATATCACCGCCTAAGTCGCTGGCTTTCCAGGTAAGTTTACCCCTTACCATATCTTGCCAAACGATTTCCCGATTATCTTCAATTTTAAAACGAATTACCGGACTGCGACCTTCAGCCGCAAAGGCTTCTTTTTGGGCTGCTGTCAGATTCCGATGGCGGTTATCGTAGCGAGGGGCTTCTTTTCGGGCTTTTTGGGCGCTACGGAGTTGCTCTAATTCTGCTTCTGAAGTGTAGCAGTAGTAGGCTAATCCTTTATCTAATAGGCTTTGAATGGCTTGGCGATATAAATCCAGTCTTTGGGATTGGTAAAATGGACCCTCATCCCAGGTTAATCCCAGCCAGGTTAGTCCTTCGAGGATACTTTGAGTATATTCGGGGCGCGATCGCGTTTGGTCTGTGTCTTCTATCCGCAGGATAAACTGTCCCCCATGGTGGCGGGCGAATAGCCAGTTAAATACTGCTGTCCTTGCTGTCCCGATATGTAAGTTTCCCGTGGGACTGGGTGCAATCCGAACTCTTACTGTCACTGTCTGTTTTTGGTTGAGAAGTTTATCTACGTTACCACAACCACAGGGATTTTTTTAACCACTAAGCCACTAAGACACTCAGGAAGAGAAGTGAAGGGACTAAGTGCGATCGCTTTATTGGCTTATTTTGATTGCTTCTACTTAAGGATTGCCACTATCTGACATCGCGATCGGCTATCCTTTATTTTTCGTTTTTTTGGCACGGATTTCCATTATCTTAGTCTATTTGAAAAAGTCAAATTTGTCAAGCGGGATGGAAACTAAATTTTGTTGAAGTGGAGTGATATGCTTAAAGCTTGCCTTGCGACCTGTGAAAATTATCGTCATTGACAATAATACTGTGGGATTGTTTTGGCGATACTAATGGTGGATGTTGCGGTGGTTAAGACAGATGTTGCGATCGCCAGAGCAATGAGCCGATACAGCAAGCTGTCCAAGCAGAGACTTGAGGGGTTATACTGAAATAATCTATATAATCACCTAAATCAGCTATGAATAGTATCGCCTCTGTTATTGAACAAACCGTCAGCAAAGTTCGTTTTTGTGTAGATGCTGTAGAACCTGCAAAAGAGAATCTACCTGTTAGGAACTTGAAATTTCAATTAAATAGATTTTTTGAGAAGCAGTTATTGGCATTTAGCCATGATGAAGAAAGTTTAGTTATTCATCGTCATCGCATCCATCCACTGGCGCAAGCTGTTCATACGGCTTTTAGTGAGCATCGTCCTTTGTTACTAACGCCAGATATCGTGTGGATTACTTTAGCCCAAGGATTTGCTCAACATATAAACAACCATTCTGAAACGTTGCGTTCTCAATTTGTCTCTCATCAAGGGAAAAAGAAGTTGGTTGTAGAAATCTCTAAGGTTCCTACTTCGCTTCAGCAGTGGAATGAGTTAATTCAACAGTGGACATTACTTATTCGTGATTGTGTTGGGGCTAACCTTTATAGTTTGATCGAGTGTAATTTCAGCACTACCACTCCCATTACCTACACCGCTAGCCATATCGTGATGATGGATACATTTCAAAAGTATTTTGACTATGAGATGTTGTGCGTTTGTGGCATTCCAGAGATTACCTTGGAAGGCACCGTAGAAGACTGGAAACGTATTTACGATCGAGTTCAGTATATGACGCAATATAAATTAGGGTGGTGGACAGATAGAATATTACCCATTTGTCAGGAATTCATTAAGACTGCTGCTGGTAAACCATCCTTAGAATTTTGGCAAGCGATCTATAAGCCCAAAAAGGTTTATGGTGGTGAACTGATTACTGGATGGTTGGCAGATCTATTTCCTTATCTTCAGAATGACAGAACTCAAGTATCTTCAATTAAAAATCCAATTCTCAGTATTGATCGTGTCAACCTTACAGTTCAGGATGGAATTTCTCCTAGTTCTTTACCTTTGGGACTTTCTCAAGTTTCCGTCGCAATTAACAAAGATGGAGAAGTTTACTATCTAGAGTTAGTAGGGGGTTTTATTGGGATTTTTCAAACTGAAGATGGGAGTTTACAACCTGAAATTGGCTGGGCAGTTCTAGAACAGGATAACGATCTATTTACAAAAATGTTGGAAAAATTGAATAGGAATACATCACATAGCCACCTGTAAATTGGACTGTAGATTTCAGTTAGGTTAATAAAATAAGTCGGGGTTCTAAAATTATGGGAACTCAGGCGTTATCTGAAGCCTTTTGATATTGTTTTTCTGGGTATACCTTTTCCGATTATAACAGTGTAACACAAATATTAAAGTTTGCCTTGCGATCGCAAATCCCATCTCCCATCCCCGATATTTCCATTTCTGTAGCCCGAATTATCAATAGTTGATTGATTCTCGAAAATGCGCCGTAATTCTGAAACTAAAATTATTTGAGATAGAGATAAAGGAAATTACTATTAAATCACCCCAACCAACGCATCTCTAAACTCCCTCGCCGATTTAAAATAAATATCTGGCTTATCTACTAAGGCTAAATCGATTACTTTTACCAAAACTTCGGGAATCTCAGGATTTCTTTGCCGAATTGGGATAGGATCGGTTTGCAATACGGCTAAAAAAGGTTCTTTCTCATCAAAATTCCGAGGACAACAACCCGTTAACATACAATATAAGGAAGCAGCAGTAGCCCAAACATCCACTTCTGGCTGAACATACTTATAATCAAGCAACTGCTGGCGCGACATAAACTCTAAAGTCCCAGCAAAATCTCTACCACTTAAACTTTGTCCGCTTAATCCGGCTTGGTCGAAAGCTTTGGCTAATCCATAATCTCCTACTTTAGCAATGGTAGCACCATTAACTTTAGTGAGAAAGATATTATGAGGTTTAATATCGCGGTGGACTAAACCTCTTCCCCTCGCAATTGTACCATCTGCTTGTCTCACGTAAGGAATTTCCGCATGATGGGCGTAGTCCAAGCCATCTAAAACCTGTAAAATAATTCCTATAGCTTCATCAACCTCTAATCTACCACCTCTTTTTGCCATTAAATCCACGACGTTACCACCTTCACAGTAATCCAAAGTAAAGAAAAAGCTCTCATCACAGTACCCATAATCTCGCAATCGCACTACATTGGGATGATTTAAGGCTTTAGTATTCGCCATTTCCCGTAAAAATCGCTTTACCCCACTTTCGCTAGCGGCAGTTTCCGGTAACATGACTTTGATAGCCACCCAATCATTAGTTTCTTGGTTTAAGGCAAGGTAGACTTCACCACATCCACCTACACCGAGTTTTCGGATAACTTGATAACCGCGAATCGAGATAAGACTGCTTTCTCCGGAAAGGGCATTTCTGATTAATTTTTTGAGAATATCAATAATATGAGGCTTTTCTGGCTTGAAGTTAGCGTATAATCTCTCAAACGACTCAAAGGAATCTCGTTCAATTCCCACGGCAAATACCACATCGCCTACTGTAATAGTATCGTTATTCTGTAAATCGTACTCCGGTAAATCTAGCTTTGCCCCTTCCTCCGGAGTTTGGTAAGCTTTCCGCTGTCCGATATTTTGATTATTTACATAAGTACCGTTTAAACTGCCAAAATCCCGGATTCTGATATCGGGGGGATTGATATCCAGGAAACAGTGATAGCGAGATATGTTACGATGATCTTCATCATCCGGTAATTGGAGATGGCAGTCAGTAGCACGTCCGATTATACAGGTGGTGCGATCGCTAAATTGATATGCTTGTCCTTTAAGTTTACCTGCGATAATGGTTAGAGTGACTTTGGCTGGCATTGGCTGGTATGGTTTTTTAACGCAAAGGTACGCAAAGGTTAGCGCAAAGGTACGCAAAGGTTTGTACTGTAGGGTGCGTTATGCGCAAGCTAACGCACCACTGTGGTTTCATCTATCTCAAATATTACTCCCTTTCTTGGATCTCTCGTTTAGCAGCTTCCCAAACGCTACTCATGACAGCCTCTCTCTATACAAGACTCTCTCCATATTAAGATAATTAGCTCTACATCACCAGAGAATTCCGATACCGAGGGCAGCTATCGCTAACCTGCTATCCGTTGCCCAAGCCTCTTGACATTTGACAGTGGTGAGGTTAATATTAGAGAATGGGAATCCGTCCCCGCCTGTAAGGTCGGTTTTTAAGGCTTGAGTAAGGTTGGTTTTCTGTTATTCTGTCGGCTGGTGGCAAGGTTTGTTTTTTTAACGCAGAGGTTCGCAGAGGTGAGACGGAGGTACGCAGAGGGTTAAATGGGGATTGCTGGCGATGGTATGAAGATTCCGCTGCGCGATTGCCTTTGGCATCAGCGAAGCTGATCGCAGATAAATCGGGCAACCGTTCGGCTATAATGCTTACCAGGCTACCCGATTTGGTTTGATTTTTGGATATCGTCGCCGATATCGCAGGAACAAGTCTGGACTCTTCTGATGTACGCTTTCTGAAACCTTAAACTGCACTCGCACTTGCTATCACCTGTTGTTGAACGCAATCACCAGCAGCAGTTGCAATTTTATCCCAATCTTCTCTTGTCAATAACTCACATAACAACGAACGCAATTGAATCCGATTCGATGGCGAAACTTCTCTCGAACCCAATTTTTCTGTTAACATTGTCCATAATTGTTCCTGGACTTCAAAAGAACAATTTTCCAACCTTTCGCTCAATAATTTTTGTCCGCAAGTCATCGCGGCTACCATCCCCACTCCTAAATTAGACTCTGCTAGTAACTCTTTTAACCCTCCCATCACTAGTTGTCGCAACTGGATAAAATTACTGTATCCTGCTGGATTCCTAATTAATAATCCCAAGTTTTCTCCCCAATTGCCACCAGCACTAACATTGCATCCTTCCTCATCCGCCACAGCTTTCTCAAACCAATCATCATCAAACATTAAATCCATGAGATTTACGTTTTGCTCTCGATTTGGCTCTGTTAATTCCATCTATTCCTCCTTCTCAAATAACTAATATTTACTATCTTAATGGTGGATACTCAAAATATGTTAGATGTTCTTCTTCAGGATCTATATATTCATCTGAGTCAGATCCCGATGGTTCCACATCATAACGCATCATCTTCTGTCCTTCATAAAACCGTTCAGCTTGAGGTAAAGAATGTAAGCCAACTCGACCAGCATAACCTAATTCTACACTACGCTGTCTGGCAAATAGCAATAAAGCTGCTCCTACACCTTTAAATTCTGGAGGTTTTTGCATAGTGGCTCGATTCCAAGGCGCAGCGGCTAAAGCAACTACATAAACAATTCTTTTTCCCATATTAAGTTGAGAACGATGCCATTGAGTTTCAATTATCATCAATCCTTGAGTTTGATTCTCCCACTCAATTGCATAACCTTCATACCGTTGGCTTTCCAGGTAAATTTGCTTTTTAAATGCCCAATCCCAATATTTATCCTCTTGACTGAATTCTTCTAGAAGACTGCGCCATGATGAATCAAAATCATCAACGTGTTTTTGCTGCAAATCTACTAAAGTCCCCAGGACAACTTCTTTTGTTCTTAATCGCAACAATCTAACAGATTGTGACACCATTGGTAATTTATTTTATGATTTGTAACAAGTTTTTTTTTGGTAGAAGCACATCTCTCTGTCAGGATAAAGGAAGTTCCCCCCTATAGAGGTACAGTTGTTGCTCGAATTTTACCCTTACATTAAATCAACACAGTCTCCATATCAATTTTCTTTGTATATTACGACAATTAGCCGTACATGACCAGATATATGGATATCCGCCTTATCGATATTTTCGATAATTTCCTCAAACCATCCTACCCAAAAACAATCCATTCGCCACCCAAGGCTCTTGACAATTGACTTTTAATCCGTTATAAGTAGATAATGGGAATCTGTGCTATCCTGTAAGGTCGGTTTTTAAGGCTTAAGTAAGGTTGGTTTTCTGTTATTCTGTCGCTTGGTAGCAAGGTTTATTTTTTAACACAGAGGTTCGCAGAGGTGACACGGAGGTACGCAGAGGGTTAAATGGGAATTGCTGGTGATGGGAGGAAGTGTTGGCTGTGCGATCGCAAATTAATCCCATCTTTTGCCCAGCCCCACCATGTCTGTAGGGGTGTTCGCGTAGCGTTCCCGCAGGGTAGCATTCCGGGGATATGATAACAACAAAAACCAACAATCTTATATCGGAATGCAACACCTAAGCCCCTTGGGATATGATAAAAATAACCCAGGATCGCGCGATCGCATCTCATCGGGCATATACATGGATCGCGCGATCGCATCTCATCGGGCATATACATCGATCGCGCGATCGCATCTCATCAGAAGATTATCGTTACCTCACAGCAGGGCGAAGCATTCCGATATAAACATTCGGGTGAAATGCAAAGGTTATCCCCGGAATGCTTCTCCCCTACAATATTAATGTCAATAAATTAATGTAAAATCTATCCGCCTCTGGCGACAAAAAAGTGAAAAGTTAAGAAGTGTAAAGGGCACGAGGGCAAAAGGGCTAAGTGCTAATGAGTCCTCGGCAGGCAACAGACTAACCGAAACCCGATGCCGTCGTTCAACCTCTCGTCCCAAGTGTTCCTGCTGCGATACGCACTGCGACAGTACCTCGGATTGAGATACCACGAACCACCGCGCAGCAGCCGTATATTTATATTATTTTCATCTATCCACGGACTTCCATCATTAGGAGCGTTTGTATAATTGTTATTCCAAGTATCGGCACACCAGAACCAAACATTTCCGTGCATATCATATAGTCCAAAAGAATTAGCAAAACCAGAGCTACTTACTTCAGTAGTTGATTGTCGATAAATTCCTTTTGACTCTTGACCATAGACACCATCACCATCGTAATTAGCTAAATCGGTAGTAATGGTTTCGCCAAAGTGAAAGGGTGTGGTCGTTCCCGCTCGACAGGCGTATTCCCATTCCGACTCGCTAGGTAGTCGATAACTCTGTCCTGTATACTCACTCAGTCTAGCACAAAATTCTGCTGCGTCAACCCATAAAATTTGTTCTACTGGTAAATTATCTCCTTTAAAGTGGGATGGATTGGGATTTAGTGAGCGATTTATTTGAGGCAAACCCGCCACAACTCGCCACTGTGCTTGGGTTACGGGGTATTTACCCATGAAGAATGGCGGTACTGTTACTTTATGTTGCGGACTTTCATCGCTAGAATGCCCTTTCTCTGATTCTGGTGAACCCATCATAAATGTACCACCTGGAATCGATACCATTTCCAGATTGATATCCTTAGCTAATTTTTCAATAAAATATTGAGCTTGTAAGCGGCGACGGTTGGTAATTTTGCCTTTTATATCTACCGTTACCGTCTCAAACTCAAAGGAGAATAAACCTAACCCCCCCAGCCCCCCTTCCCTTTGAGGGAAGGGGGGAGTAAGATTATTTTTATTTTTACTCCCCTCTCCTTGCAGGGGAGGGGTTGGGGGAGGGGTCAAAATTTTTAACCATTCCGCTACTGACTGAGGGCGGTTTTTCGCTTCCAATTCCATCCCTTTGAGGATAGCGTTATTTACCTTATCGCTAATCTGACTATTATATTGTTGTGGTGGCGGCAAAGTCAGATTAAATTTCTTCCTCACATCAGCAGATGGGGGTAAGTCCTCTGTGAGAAGATGATAGAGAGTCACAGCCAAAGCGTAAACATCAGTATAAGCGCCAAACTTACCACGCTTCTCATACTGTTCAATGGGGGCATATCTTTCAGTGCGATCGCTAGTTAGACTTTGAGTATATCCGCTACTAAATTCCCGCGCTAATCCAAAATCGATTAATACTGCCGACAAGTTATCGCGGCGCAGCATAATATTCTGTGGTTTGATATCTCGATGTAATAATCCTTCCCCATGGAGATAACTGAGGGCATCGCCAATTTCCTGAATTATCCGCAATGCTTCGGTTTCTCGGAAAATCCCTCTATCTGCGAGATAGTCTGCTAAATTATCTCCTTCTACATATTCCATCACCAGATGCCACAAGTCTCCCTCTGGAAATACCGTATATACAGATACGATATGGGGATGGCGACATTTGGCGAGACGGAATGCTTCTTGGACGAATTTATTTTGCAGTGAGGTAAAGTTGGGTTTAGCCTGCTGAGTCGCGTTAAGAGTTTTGATGGCTACTAGTTTACCAGATGGTTTTTCGGTAGCGAGATAGGTGATGCCGAATCCGCCTCCACCTAGGGTTTTTTGGATTGTATATTTACCGTTATCGAGTGTTTGTCCAGTTGACCAATGGGGCATGAGGGGCAAGAGGCTTGGGGTGTTTGGTTTGATTATCCTCGATCTTTTTGTTTGGTGGCAAGGGTTGTTTTTTAACGCAAAGGGCGCAAAGGAAGTCGCAAAGGGCGCAAAGGTTAAAAGGGAATCGATAGCCCCTATCCCCTCAAAAATAATAATACAGAGCCAACAGAGAGCAAACAGAAAAAACCGATTGCCCCAGCTAAGGGATTATTCCCCAAACCCGTAATCCAAATCGGTCCTTTGCCAGTATAGGAAATTAGTTGAGCTGAGTCTAAACAAGTCAATCCACAAATCCAGCCTGCGTGCAAACCAATGGCTAAACCTAAGCTGCCGCCATCTACCCAACGGGCTAATACTAATATTAGCCCCATAATCCAGAGTCCGGGTAACTGTGGGAGGGTATCTTTTTGTTCCCAAATCAGGTGTAATAGGGCAAAAATAGCGCTAGAAATTGCGGATGTCAGCCAAATCGAATAGTCTACCTGAAGTTGGGTAACCAAAAATCCCCGAAAAACTAGCTCTTCAGTGAAGCCAATCCATAACCCCAATAATAAGATAGGTAGACATACCCGTACAAGCTGTCGCCAATTTTGCCAATGCCATATCAACCAGCCTAAAGCTGATTCTAGGGCAAATGCGATCGCTAAACTTAGTATCCCCAGAGTTAATCCCCACCCCAAGGATACTAAAAGCGATAAATTATAGCTGATTCCGTACTCAGAAAAGGATATACCCTGTAATCTACTTACCCCCCAGACAATCGGAGGGGCAATTAGATAAAGTGATGCTAGTAATGGCAATTTTTGGCTTCCCGTCAAAGGCCCAGGAGGATGCCATTTTACTAAAGTAGCGACAATTAGGGCTAAAGGTAACCATAAGATAGCCCAAGCGATCAAAAATATCGCTACTTTAGCTAATGCGGTGCTACCAAGAAGCGACACCAACCATTGATTTGCTGCCCGATGAAAGAAATCCATTGGTGGCATCTGCCTTGATTGTGAGGAGCGATGGAAAGAAAGATGGAGTGAGGAAATTATCCATCCTCTTTTTTCCCTGGTTTACCCAGTCAAAAATTAGACCTCTGCGGCTTCAAGTACTTCATCTTCACCAGACTTGCTGCCATCGCTATCTACTTGTTTGAGGTGGATGTGTTTGTAACCCAGCTTAATTTCAAACTCATCACCTGGGCGCAATCCCATTGCTTGAGTGTAGGTAGCACCGATCACAATTTGACCATTTTTATGAACGCTAACCCGGTACGTCGGTTCGCGCCCGCGACCATCTTTTGCACCTTCTGGATCGAGGGGAACCCCTTTAGCACCAAGGACTGCATCGTAAAAATCGGTTAAATTGACGCGAGTTTGGTCGTTTTTCGTGATCGAGTAATAGCCGCAGCGCTTTGCTGTTTCTCGCCGAGGCAAGTGAGATAGCTCTTTTACTTTCTGAAGGAGGGCTTTCCCAGTTAATGGAGTAATTTGGGTATCTGACATAATCTTACGGGATATCCTGAAATTTACAGGATGGTAAAGGTCATTTACTGCCAAGTTGATTTGGCTATATAAAAAATATATCGTTAAACCTCTGTACTTTGACAAGTCTTTTCGATCTTTTTATGAAAATCTTAATAAATTGGATCGGGATCGGAAGGAAAGACGGGAGGTACGGGCTGTGGAGATGAAGATTTTGACCCAAATCGCGATCGCTTTATCGAGAATAGAGCGATAACCTTGGTTGGATTATCAGGGATTTTGCGGCGAAGGGTGAGGGTTTTGACTTATTGTCAAGTCGCCGTCAGCTCTCAAAAGATCGTAAAAACCCCAAATATCCTCTCTCAAGTCAACCTCTATATCTTAGACTGTAAGGAGCGAGGGAAAAACGATCTCAAAATGAGCCGGAGATCCGATCTGATCTGAAAAGGTAAGATTTTTATGGGTGGCTACCGATCCCTTGACAAGATCTTCATTTAGGTGTTTGGATAGTTGAGAGCTTTTCACCATGCAGGTTAGTTTTAAGATTTTGAGGCAGGCGGAAAATGCTGAACCCACAGTTCAGACATATATATTAGATGTGGAGCCAGGAAACACGATTCTGGAATGCCTCAATCGGATAAAATGGGAACAAGATGGCTCCTTAGCCTTTCGCAAAAATTGCCGCAACACAATTTGTGGAAGCTGTACGATGCGGATTAATGGACGTGCGGCTTTAGCATGTAAGGAAAATATTGGCAATGAGTTGGGGAAATTTTCAGGGATGGCTCGGGAAGGGGTAGCAGAAATTACCATTGCTCCCCTGGGTAATTTGCCCGTGATTAAAGATTTGGTGGTGGATATGCGGAGCTTTTGGGATAATCTGGAGGCTGTAGATCCTTACGTTAGCAGCAGCGCAAGGGCACTGGAGCTGCGAGAATTTTTACAGACACCATCAGAGCGATCGCGCCTAGATCGAAACGGTAATTGTATCATGTGTGGCGCGTGTTATTCTGAATGTAATGCCCGGGAAGTCAATCCAGATTTTGTTGGACCTCATGCTTTAGCTAAAGCACATCGTCTCGTGGCAGATTCTCGCGATACCGCCACAGAAATTAGGCTAGAAAACTATAATAAAGGGACGGAAGGGGTTTGGGGTTGTACTCGCTGTTTAATGTGCAATGCAGTTTGTCCTATGGATGTTGCCCCTATGGATCGAATTGGTAACATTAAACAAGAAATTCTTGCCCGTAAAGACGCTCAAGCCAGTCGCTCTATCCGTCATCGGAAGGTATTGATTAATTTAGTCAAAAAAGGCGGCTGGATTGATGAACGTAAATTTGGCTTGCAGGTAGTCGCTAACTCCGGACGAGACTTAAAGGGATTTATCAGTTTAGCACCCTTGGGATTGCGAATGCTCGCTCGCGGGAAATTCCCATTCTTATTTGAGTCTTCACCAGAAAAAACCAAAGTGCGATCGCTTATTGAATCTGTACAAAAGTTAACATCATCCCCATCCCGGCATGAGGAGTAGGGAAGAATGGCGAGATGCCGTGGGGTGCGTTATGGAAAAGCTAAGGCACCAGAGAATTTCAGTTATTCCGCCTCGCCAACCAAAGTAAAAGCAGCCCAATCAATAGGATCTCGATATTGTTGCCGCGTTGTCAAGATGGCATTTCTTAAAGCGGCAGCTTTATCCTGATTCTTTTGTAAATTGCGATAAAATTCAGTCATCAAAGCAGCCGTAGGGGCATCGGGGACAGCCCATAAAGAAACCACAATACTGGGCGCACCAGCACTAATCAAGGAACGAGATAAACCAATTACCCCATCTCCAGTAATTTTACCTCGCCCTGTGTCGCAAGCGCTTAAAACCACTAATTCTGCCTTGAGCCGCAAGTCCAAAATTTCCGAAGCAGTTAGTAAACCATTATCATTACCATCAGGAGCCAGCGCGATCGCGCCTGGTATCCCCGTTCCGGTAAAATCGTCCAATAGTCCGTGTGTGGCTAAATGAACAATCCGCGATTCCTGGATTTTGGGGATTAAAGCTTTCTTGGTAGCGCCATTGCCAGTAATTGCTTCGGTATTGAATAATTTTGCGATCGCAATTGCTTCTGCTTCTGCCCCAGGTAAACTTGCTAATTGCTCTGGAGGCTCTCCAACATCAACAGAAATACTTGGCATCGTGGGATTCCCGACTACTAAAATAGAACTCCCTTCAATCCGTCCATTTCCATAGGAAAGCCTCTGTTTCTGCTCCTGAGTTAAATCTAGCACCTGAATGGCGGGAATTGTCATGATTGTATGTTTTTCAATCAGATATCGATCTTCCGAATCTCGCAAAGCTGAAAAAGGAACTAAAAATAGGGAACCTTGAGGTATAAAAATTACTCTAGCTTCAGGATTTTTTGGTAATAAATCGGCAATTGGTTTGATCAGAAGTTCATCCAGTTGTTTTAAGCGATTAGTGCGATCTATTCTAATTGATGCAGGCACTATACCCAAACCTCGATCTTTAACTCCGATAAACTGACGAGTTTTAGCCACGATATCGGATAATTCTTTAATGTCTTTTTCAAATAATCGTGTCATATCTACCTGACGAAACTCAATTTCGCCTGTAGGTTGAATTACCCAAATCAACAAAAGTTTATCGTAAATAATCGAATATTCTACTAAGGTAGCGTTGTGGTTTTTCGCAGTTTGTTTAATTTGCTCGATTGTTGGGGGTGCGATTTCAATTCGATCTTCTGATTTATGAGATAAACGCTGGGCTAATAATTCCACAAAAGCCCTGGATCTTCCTCTTTCGGCAATTTCTAAAGCTCCATTAAATTTCTTTTGGGCAATTAGAGTTTCTTGTAAATTTTGGTAAGCATCAGTTTGAGTTTCAAAGATCGATACTTTTGCCGTATCATCCAACCCGGCACGCAAAGATTCCTTTACTTCAATAGAAGCCAGAAAATTTTTCTCAGCCTCAGCCAAATTACCCTGATTCCGATAAGCTGCACCCAAACTATTTAAAGCCGTACTTTCACCCCAACGATATTTAATCTCTCGTGTAATCTCTAAATGCTGCTTCTGGTACTCAATTGCCTTATTATAATTTCCGAGAGCATTATACGCCAGTCCCAAATTACTCAAATTATTTGCCTCTCCCACCCGATCCTTTGTTTCTCGATTAATCGCCAAACTTTGTTCGCATAACTCAATTCCCTTCTCATAATCTCCTAACATTAAGTAGACTAATCCCATATTACCGAGATTAGCTCCTTCCCCATTCCGATCTTTAATTTCCCGCACAATCGCTAAACTTTGCTGAAAAAAATCCAGTGCCTTATTATATTCTCCTAAATCATTGTAAACATTGCCCAAATTTCCCAAGGCATTAGCTTTTCCTTGCCTATCCCCAGTTTGTGCTACAATAGCCAACTGTTTCTGATAAAATTCAATTGCCTTCTCGTAGCTGCCCAAAGAATAGTAAATATTCCCCAAATTCCCTAAAGATTGTCCTTCTCCCTGAAGATCCTGAACTTTTCTACTAATTTCTACACTTTCTTCCTGATACTCAATCGCCTTAGCATAGTTTCCCATCGCATAATAAGCACTACTCAAATTACCCAAAGCTAATCCTTCTGTCCGGATATCCTTAAGTTCCCTAGAAATTACCAAACTTTGCTCTTGATATTCAATTGATTTAGGATAATTACCCAAATACAAGTAACTTAAACCCAAATTGACTAAGGCTTGTCCTTCCCCTTGAGGATCGTTAATTTTTCTCGCTAGAGCTAAACTCTGTTCTTGATACTCAATTGATTTATCGTATTGTCCCAAAGAATTATAAGCCGTGCCCAAATTACCCAAAGCATTTCCTTCTGCATAGACATTCTGAACTTCCCGTGCAATCTCTAAACTTTCCTGATAAAACTCAATCGCCTTAGTAAAGTCTGCTAGATATAAATAACAATTACCTAAATTCCCTAAAGTAATACCCTCACTATCGCGATTCTTAAGTTCCTTGGCGATAGTTAGACTTTGTTGAAAAAACTCAATAGCCCGATCGAACTTACCGAAACTGAAATTAGCATTACCCAAACTATTGAGAGCATTGGATTCCAATTGACGGCTTTTTAGTTCCCGCGCAATTGCTAAACTCTGTTCGTGATATTCAACTGCTTTATTTACGTCTCCTAAATTCCGATAAACCAATCCCAAATTATTCAAAATTTCCCCTTCACTTTGACGATCTTTCAGTTGACGGTAAAGTTCAAGTGCTTCTTGCCAAGACTTTAAAGCCGCTTCAAATTGACCGCTATGATACTGATGCCTTCCTTCTTCAAATAATTGTTCTACTTTAATTTTAGGATCTTCAGAATTCTGTGCTAATACCTGATGACTGGATAATTCATGTCCGATTGTCCCTCTTTCTCCAATTTTCATCCCTACAGAATTAAGCGTTAATCCCCAATGACCATTGAGAATAACTAATAAAAAAGTAACGATAGCAATTATTCCTAGTTTTTGACTACTCATAGTATCTAAATGATGCCAGATAAATTTGACACAATGGCTGGATATCTATCAATTTTGCAAGAAGATGGCAAGCTTGCTCTAAAAATCTCTTCTACCGTCAAGTTCAATTCTGGAAAAGCTAGGGATTCAACCCTCTCGCTTTCCCTAAACTGTTTGACCTGATACTCACCATCTACCAGTTTACAAACCGAGAGAGTAGGTTGTTTGGGATTGCCGATAAACTTCCCACCACCTAAACCAAGATAGTCCACAATCCAGTATTCGGGGATGCCCATTTCCTCATAGAGGGATAACAAAAAAAGCTAATAACTCAATCGGAATTTGCCTCAAAAATTCACTCTAAATAATCCCTATTATAACCCATCGACAGCATCGATAAGAGCATTAACATCAGCATGAGGAGACAAGAAAGAAAATATATGTTTAAAGCGAAGCTTACCCTCTCTATCTAGAAGGAACTGTCCCGGCAAAGGCGCACCCAAGGCTTGCCCAACACCATAAGCTTTAAATGTAATACATTGAGGATCGGAAAGAAGCGGTAGATTTAACCCAAAATTGTTTATTACATGCCTACTTTGCTGCTTATCAGTACTAGTAATCAGCAGTACCTCAACTCCGCGATCTAGGAATCGTTCATAATTCTGATTTAGTGCTTTAATATGAGGCAAACAAAGCGGACAATACTGTTTAGCTGTAAAAATTCGAGTCAAAGCTAGAAGTACTGGCTGTTTATCCCAATAATCAGATAGCTTGACATTACATTTATTCGTAATATCCGGCAAACTAAAATGAGGAGTCATTTCTCCTAGGTTAAGATTATTACTTGCTGGAATTGGTAAAAAATTCTGGTAGAAGCGCTGATTGAATAAGTCGCTAAAGTCAATAGAAGAAAACATCGGAAGTAAAATCCTCCTTAACTAAAAACCAATTTATCCCAATTTCACGATAACTATAACACATCCCACCTACCCCAAGCCCCAACTAGCGTACCTTTAGATTAAAAAAAAGAACTTACGCTGCCAAAGCAATAACAGCGATCGCAAAAAATAGGTGTTATACTGGGAAACCCCACATATAACACCTAGGAAGGTAACCAAAGCTAATTAAATAGCCGAGAAGTAAACCTTAGACTTGACTGGATCCGGAACCATTGTCTTATCACCAGGTTGCCAACCAGCGGGACAAACTTCATCAGGATGAGTTTGGACGTATTGAATTGCTTTTAAAGTCCGGAGAGTTTCATCAACGCTACGACCAAAAGATAAGTTATTGATAGTAGCGTGTTGAATAATACCTTCTTTGTCAATGATAAATAAACCACGCAAAGAGATACCTGCATCAGGATCTAGAACATTATAAGCCGTGCTAATTTCTTTTTTGATATCCGAAACTAGAGGATAGGCTAAATCCCCCAAACCACCGGATTTGCGATCCGTTTGAATCCAAGCTAGGTGAGAAAACTCGCTATCGACAGAGACACCAAGAACTTCAGTATTTAGTTCCTTAAATTCAGAATAGCGATCGCTAAATGCGGTAATTTCAGTAGGACAGACAAAAGTAAAGTCTAGCGGATAAAAGAATAAAACGACATATTTACCGCGATAATCGGATAGTTTAGTCGTTTTAAATTCTTGATCCACCACCGCCGTAGCTGTAAAATCGGGGGCTGATTGACCTACTCTGAGACATCCTGTCATTTCTATTCTCCTTAATTTGGCGACCGATCGGTCTAAGACAAAGAATAGGCAAAGTTATTCGTACCTTACCTATACTGGTAAACATTGATTATTTTACGAACCGTTACGACTATATCATAGTCATAACGATTTTGCTTAGGAAGTCAACTACCGCACACCAACCCTAGCAGGTATGGTGTGGGCTTGAATAAAGCCTGTTGACCAGACGGCTAGTCCTACTAACCCAAGTTGCTAGTTATGAGTTTAGATCTTGTCGATCCCCCTAAATCCCCCTTTTTAAGGGGGACTTTGAATCTATTTCCCCCCTTTTTAAGGGGGGCTAGGGGGGATCTAACAGTCAATATTTGTAACTAGCAACTTACGTTACTAGCAGACGTTAAGACCAAGCGTTAAATTTCGTATCAAGGAATGCGTGCCAATTCCTTTGCTCTACAACTGGGTAATTAAACAGGTCATTAAGGGAAAGCCAGTGTTACCCAGATAGTTGACAGTTGACAGTTAATAGTTACTCAGATTACCCTGCTATCCATTGTAAATTGTCAATTGTCCATTGGATTGGCCTTTTGCATCCTTGACTTTCCCGATTATTGATAAAATTACAGGCAGTAGAAATTAGTGAATAAATTAGACACGCGAGAATGGCTACTAACTAATGGCTTGGGCAGTATGAGCAGCGGGACAATTTGTGATGCTCGCACTCGTACTTATCACGGTTGGTTAATTGCAGCCCTGAATCCGCCAGGAAACCGTACTTTATTACTATCGCATTTTGATGCCAGCTTAGAAATAGCGGGAAAAATATGGGCACTTGCCACTAATTTTTGGGATAGTGGTAAGACTATCGATCCATTAGGTTACCAATGGCTGCGCTCTTTTGAAATTAACCCAATTCCGACATGGATTTGGGGAAGCGAAGATTGGCAATTGACAAGGGCGATTCAAATGCCTTATGGCATAGAGAAGAAACAAGAGGTAAGAGGCGAAAGACAAGACAATATTAGCTGCTCTATACCCCAATTTTGCCATAGAATTACGATCAAATATCAATATGAAGGGAATCGAGCCGGGATATTAAGACTTCGCCCTTTAATTTGCGATCGCGATTTTCACCAACAACAAATCTGGGATGAGACAACCCAATTTTCCCAACTAGTCAGCAATCAGCGCCTCTACTTACAATCTATGCGCCAAGGCAAACCGGGAACTCCTTGGCATTTGCAGTGGAGTGGAGGATATTACCAACCAGACGGAATTTGGTATTGGAATTATTACTATCCAGAAGAAAATCAACGGGGATTAGGCGATAGAGAAGATTTATATAGTCCCGGTTACCTCACCGTCATGCTCCAGCCAGGAGAAACCGTCATCATTGAAGCACGAGTAGGATGTCCTCATAGTACCATAACCGACTTGAACTCCCAAACCTTCGATCGAATATTAATTGAGGAAGAAACCAGACAAAACCAATTATTAAATCAAAAGTCAAAACTCATTTCTCATTCCTCAAAACTCTTCGACTCCCCACTCCCAGATAAAACCAGGTATCAATTATTAAAAGCAGGGGATTCCTTTATTGCCTATCGCACTTCCAGTGGTAGTCCTACAGTAATTGCGGGTTATCCTTGGTTCAAGGATTGGGGCCGGTATACCCTAATTTCCCTCCCCGGATTAGCCCTAGCGACGGGACGTTTTACCCTTGCCAAAGGATTATTAAAAACTTTAGCTAACTATTGTCATAATGGCTTAATGCCCAATACCTTTCCTCATGGCAGCAATCAACCCATATATAATAGTATTGATACCTCTCTCTGGTGGCTAGAAAGCCTGGGACTATATCTGGAAACTACCCAAGATTGGGATTTTTTAATCCAGCAATATCCCCTAGTGCGGAAAATATATAAAGCCTACACTGCGGGTACAAATTACCAAATTCAAGTCGATGCTACAGATGGATTGCTAACTTGGGATGCACCAGATGTAGCGATTACTTGGATGGATGTTGTCTTGGATGGTAAACCAATTACACCACGTCGAGGCAAACCCGTAGAAATTAATGCCCTATGGTATTCAGGATTATCTTGGCTGTGCCAATGGACAGAGAAAATGGTAATTGGTGCTGTTAACGATCGCCTCCGCCTAATGCACCAATCTCAACATTATCAGGAGCGGGCAGCCAAGGTAAAGGCATCTTTACAGAAATTTTGGCATCCAGAATTAAATTACTTCTACGATACCATTGAACCAGACGATCGCCCTGATGGTACAATTCGTCCCAATGCGATTATCGCACTATCCCTCTATCATTGCGGTTTTCCAGAAGAGCAGGCACGTCAGGTTTTGCAAGTAGCCCGCAATCGTCTCCTTACCCCCTACGGCTTGCGCAGTCTCGATCCTGGAGATCCCAATTATATCGGTAAATATAACGGCGATCGCAATCATCGCGATCGCGCTTATCATCAAGGTACAGTCTGGAGTTGGTTAATTGGACCATTTACTCGTGCATGGCACAGATTTTATCCCACAGAAGCCCTCCCTTTTGATTGGCAACCATTATTAGAGCATTTTCAACAACAAGCCTGTCTGGGTTCAATTTCTGAACTTTTTGATGGCGATTACCCTCATCATCCTCAAGGGGCAATCTCGCAAGCTGCCGCTGTCGCTGAATTGATTCGTTATTTTTCCCAGACGGGAAAATGATATTATAAACTACCAGCCCTTACTTCGTTGAAGGGCTGGTTTTTGCATCCAACCCAGTAAGTGCTGATTAACTTAAATGGTAAAATTGCCTTCAAGAAAACTCTTCAAATCCCCACACCTCACACCCTCCCCTCACGAAAAGACTTTTTCCCCTAACCCTAATTACTCGGGTTAAGAGGCTCAATCTCGAGCTACAGGATTTTCAACCTACTCTCTTATAAGAGGAGTGGAGTATTTCCTGAAGATAGCGAGATGTCAATTGAGCAGATATTTCCCGGATATGCTGAGACAGGAAAAAGCGCCGCATTAACTGACTCACTCGCTGACGTAGATTTAGCCAAGGAATTGGCTGTGGAATGCAATCGCTAGCCCCAGCCACAAAAGCCTCTTCAACTGAGGCATAATCTTGAGGGCTAGTAATCATCAGGATAGGTGTGGGTAATTGAGTAGGAATTTGCCTGAGTTGCCGACAACAAAAAAAGCCATCTATTTCAGGAAGCATGGCATCTAAGATTACCAAATCGGGATGGAAAATTTTGTAAGCCTCTAGACATTGCTGGGCATTATATGTTTCAATCACTTGGTAGCCCTCGCTTTCAATCTCCAGACAGAGAATAGCTCGCGTGAATATATCGTGGTGAGATATTAGCACCAGGGCTGCACCTTGCGCATCAAGACAGGTTTCCCAGCCTAATTTTGATAGTTGTAGCGGTTTTGATGTCGCCATAAATCAAGATTCCTGAATGGAAGAATTCTGGTGATAGCTCTAGAGAATAGCTATAATTTACTCCATAAATGCTACCACTTTGTCCATGAGACATGCAACTCAATCGAGTTAATAGTTTGATAAATTAGATTTAGTCACCGCTTAACCTACACTAACTTTATATATTTTCTTGAGAGAAATCGTCACCCTGACTGATACCAAGTTGCGCATCTAAATTAGACATATCCCCAAAAAATGTTTCAACCCTTACCCTATCTAGATAAAAACCTAATTTTTAGAGATGTCTACTCTAATTATCGCAGGGGCACTCCTTATTCTTGAAGTTATTGCTGGGGACTAGGGGCTGGGGAAGAAAGTTGTCAAATCAAGGGTTTGAGTAATTGATAATGTCTTCACCGCCCTAGCGGTTGCTATAAATTTATGCAACCTATCCGCAATTTAAGTTAAAGTCAGCCAGATTTTAGATTTTGACGAACCTTTAGCTAGTGAAGTCGTCGATGATAGATTAATTATGTCTGGTTATATCGCTCTTGGAAAGTAGCAGACACCATCTCATGCCTCAAAAGACTGTGCTTCCAGGCACTAAGGGTGCTTACTACGAACCTTTTGATACTACCGATCTCACCGGACTTAATATTAAGTATATCTAAAATTTACCCAAAAATCTGTATCATGGGTTGCCAAATCCAGAAAATTTATCAAGAAAATATCAAACCAACCTAAACATATATCGGAAACCAATACGCTGACATATTATATTAAGAGCTATAGGAAGATAAATACCAACCATCGTACCCAAAAAAAGATGTGCTATCGGCTCTGTGATTCCCAACACCTTCTGGAGAAGGATGCGGAATATTGCCGCAGCAATTACGTGAGCCAAGTAAATTTCCAGCGACAAACAGCCCCACTCCTTGACAAAAGGTGTTTTTCCCAACCTTTCCAGTATAATTGCCAAGGCTACAGAGGCGCTAATACCAAACAATGCCACCAGAAATCTAGTTAATCCTCCTGTCAGAAGATTGAAGCTAACTCCTAGAGCAACTGCCAGAAATCCACCAATTAAAATTATTAACCAAATTTGGGTTTTAATTTTACTCAAACTTGACATTAATTTCCCACTACCAAACACTGCCCCAATTGCCAGATAAATGGCATAGCGTTGGGCTGAATACAAAACTCCCCAAAAACTAAAATTAATGCCAAATACATAGATGGCGTAAATAAAAATAGAGAAAATCAGAAATCCCATCGGCGAGACACCTCGCTTTTGGAGAATCGTATATATTAATACCAGAATAAACAGGGTGTATAGAAACCAAAACTGCATTACTGGCTGGTAAATAATTTTCCATAATTCAATCAACGAGGTTTGATTGTTGGTATAACCAGATCCCATTGATTGGAGGAGACTTTGGAGTATTGACCATACCAGATATGGATATATAATAATATTAAGTCTGCTAACAATAAAATCCCTTAATGGTTTTGATGCGGCACGACAAACAAACAATCCCGAAAGGAAAAAGAAAAGTGGCATGTGGAAAGCATAAATCCACTCATCCACAAATTTAAAGATTGTTGATTTTTCCAGAATTGAACTATTGATTAAAGCACGAATTGTATGTCCTAATACTACTAAAAAAATACCAAATCCTTTGGCATAATCAACCCATGCTAACCGCTGTCGCTTGGGCGATTCTGTAACTAGGGTTTGCTGAAAAAGT
>DOIX01000377.1:10469-16770 GCA_003511885.1 Cyanobacteria bacterium UBA11153 | reverse complement strand
CGTTGGCGATCGCGAAGCGCGAAGCGCGAAGCGCGAAGCGCATACTCCGAACTCCGAACTCCGAACTCCGAACTCCGAACTCCGAACTCCGAACACCATGGCGATTTTCTTAATTGGGATCTTGCTCGTCGGGAGTGGAAACTTCTGCGATCGCGATATCTGAGAAACTGTTTCCTCTTACTCCTTGATTTTGATAAGGATTTGGACAATAGCAATCCGGAAATTCCTGTTTTACCGGAATCTCAATGACAAATTCTGTCCCGCGACTTGGCTCAGAGAAGCATTTCAAATGTCCCCCATGCTTTTCCACTATAATCTGATAACTAATAGACAATCCCAATCCCGTACCTTTACCAACAGGCTTAGTTGTAAAAAAAGGATCGAACAATCTCTTTTTAACGCTCTCAGTCATCCCTATACCATTATCAGCAATATAGATTCCCACCCAATTTTTGTTAATAACTTCAGTGCGAATCCGAATTTGAGGATATCTTTTTTGTTCTTCCTCTTCCCCTCTTACTTCCAAACTCTCACATTCGCTCTCTTCAACGGCATCAATTCCATTACTGATGATATTCATGAAAACCTGATTTATTTCTCCTGCATAACATTCTACTAGAGGTAAATTGCCATAGTCTTTAATTGTTTCAATGGGAGGATGATTTCTTTTATGTTTCAGACGATTTTGGAGAATTAGTAGGGTGTTATCAATGCCTTCATGAAGATCCATAGGTTTCTTTCCAGAGCGATCCAGATGAGAAAAATTACGGAGAGATCTGACAATTTCATAAATTCGATTTGCTCCCACTTGCATCGAATTGATTAATTTGGGCAAGTCTGATGTAATAAAATCGAATTCGATTTTTTCTCTCTTACTTTCAATTTCTTCTGGTGGTTGAGGATAGTAGTCATGATAAAGTTTGAGCAAATTCAATAGGTCGTCAAAATATTGCTGCGCATAGTTGAGATTCCCATGAATAAACGTAACTGGATTATTAATTTCATGAGCAATTCCGGCAACGAGCTGTCCCAAACTGGACATTTTTTCTGATTGAATAAGCTGAACTTGGGTTTGTTGTAATTTTTGCAAAGTTTCTTGTAATTGCTGAGTCTGCTCTCGCAACTGCGCTTCCCGGCTCTTCAATTCTTTTTCTGCATATTTTCGCTCCTTAATCTCTCGTCTGAGCTGTTTATTTTTCTCTAAAAGTTCTTCTGTCCGTTGTGCCACCCTTTGTTCCAAATTATCCCGTTCTTCTTTTAAAGCCTCTTGGGTAAGTTTTCGTTCAGTAATATCTCGCACCACTTTAGCAAAACCGCGAACTCGTCCATTTTTATCTCGCAGTGCGGTAATTACGGCATTCACCCAAAAACGGGAACCATCTCGACGTATCCGGTAACTTTCATCTTCAAATCTCCCCACTAGCGCAGCCTCTTTTAAGACTCTATCTAGTTTGCCAGATTCTATGTCTTCAGGGGGATAAAAGCAAGAAAAATGTTTCCCGATAATTTCATCTTCCTCATAACCATTAATACGTTTTGCTCCCTGATTCCAACTTACGATATATCCATCGGGATCCAACATATAAATGGCATAGTCTTTGACATTCTCCACCAAACAGTGAAATCGTTCCTCGCTATCCCATAATGCTTTCTTTGATTCCTTCCCCTCAGTTAGATCCCGCACCACAGCATAAAGCAATTGCAATTCAGAATTTAAAGATACATGCCACAGGAGCGATTTATAGAAACCATCTGCACATCGACAGCGATTTTTAAAGGAAACCGGAGCAGTTGCAGTCGCAAATTGGTAAAGTTGATTTAGGGTGAAGTCTTGGTCTTGCGGATGGATTAAGTTTATCCAGGGTTGAGCTAAAAGTTGTGCATCTGTGAAACCTAGGGTTTCTTCCCACCGAGGGTTAATTTGCTGAAAATAGCCATCACCACCCATGACACACAACATATCTAGCGATAGAGTGAAGAAAGGATCCAGATCCCGGGTTATCCCATGACTCCCGGTACTTGGGGCTGCGGTTAAGAAAGTTAGCATCTGATACTCGTTGGGGTTTGTCGATGGAACCCTTCAATATTTTTTACTTAACAAATAAATAATAGATGAATTTTCCCTGCGATCCCGTGGCTTGATTAATTAAAGTTTAAGAAATTTTGCGATCGCCCTGGCATATTCGATTCATTAGTATTTTGCCAGTCACATATTTGATTTTCCTATCATTCTGCCTGAAGAGCTTGACAAATAGCCGATACCATAGATGGGGAGAATGGTACGATTGCCAACGGCAGGAGCAAAGCCAATCGTTGGGAAGTAAAGATATTCATCTGGCACACCTAACGCTAAGATTTTCGAGTTATAGTGGGGACAGCCTCGCCCAGATTAATCGCCAGCGTTACAATACATCCATTCCGCAATTGCCAGATTTCTACTATGGAAACTCCCTCTCTTGAGTGCAATCCCTGTGTCTTAGTCGTAGAAACAGACGAAACCTTGGCAGACAAACTGAGTCTGGATTTGAGAGAAGCAGGATATCATACCATTGTTGCTACAGATGCGAAAAGTGGCTGGCATCAAGTTTGCTCCCTCCAACCTGCCATGATGGTAGTAGATAGATCCCTTCCTGGAGAATCAGGATTAAATTTGTGTAGCCGTGTGAGAGAATCTGGTTCTCGCGTACCAGTCCTCCTCTTGATGGCACGGGATACAGTGGAAGATAGAGTAGCTTGTTTGGAAGCTGGCGCTGATGATTATTTCCTCAAACCCTATCGTACAGAACCATTTTTGCAGATGGTGCGCCTTTATCTCCAACCAGATAGTGCTGCATCTGAACAACTGAGGTTTGGCGATTTAACATTAGATTTGACCACCCGTCGAGCGATGAGAAATGGACGAGTGATAGACTTGACCATGAAGGAATTTGAACTTCTTAAATATCTAATGACTCATCCCCGCGAAGTCTTAACCCGCGAACAAATTCTGGAAAATGTCTGGGGTTACGATTTTATGGGCGAGTCTAATGTTATTGAAGTCTATATTCGCTATCTCAGAATCAAAATCGAAGATGAAGGCGAAAGACGTTTAATTCAAACTGTACGCGGTGTCGGTTATGTCTTGCGGGAACCATAGTTACAATAGGGGGGATAAGGGGGAGATGGAAGATGGCAGAGGGAGTGGGGGGAGAAATTTTTTTCTCCCCCCACTCTCATCCCGACTCCCGACTCCCCCCTGCTCCCTATTCCCCATTCCCCAATCATGAAGTCTCCGATCCTTTTTGTAGCAATAAGCGTTATCATTTTCTCGATCGCATGTTCGACATCGATTCCTGTTGAAGAAGCAACTTCAACACCGTTGAAATCTGGAGAAAAACTACCAAATCCCCCATCCATTTCACCATCACCATTAAACTCAGGTCAAATGTTACCGATTTCGGCTGAAGTGCAAATAGCAGGAGAGCGGATTTTGTTGGAAGTAACTCGCACTCCCCAACAACAGCAGATGGGCTTGATGTATCGCACCTCTCTCGCGCCTGACAGGGGTATGTTATTTTCCTTTAATCCAGCCCAAATGGTTAGCTTTTGGATGAAGAATGTGAAAATATCGCTGGATATGATATTTTTGCATGATGGTGAAGTAAAAGCGATCGCATCTGATGTCCCTGGTTGTACCGCAAACCCTTGTCCTACATACAGTCCAGAGGTTCCCATCGATCAAGTAATTGAACTACGTGGTGGTAGAGCCGCTGAATTAGGTCTTAAAGTTGGCGATCGCCTTCATGTAAAATTCCTAGATTGATAATTATGGTTTACTGAATAAGTCTTTTCGTGAGGGTAGGGTGTGGGGTGTGGGGAAGAGAGTAGGGAGCTTTCTTCCCAATCACAACAGTTTTACCTCATCCCCTAAATGTAAAACCATTACCTCTGAGGATGCAAATACTCGCGTATTGACACTTAACCTGTAAAAATGATTAAAACGCGATCGCACTATTCCATCTGGTAAGGTTTCTTGTCTTTTCTCAATAAAGATTTTCTGAAAGTTAGGCCAAGCTTCCCCTGTTTTAGCGTCTCGTGTCGGGACAATACATCGCTGACAGGGATTTACACCTGCTAATACTACTTCCCCAATTTTAAATTGAACTAATTTCCCCTCTTCTCCAAATAATCGATCCTCCCAAAATGGAGGTACACCTGCAATTTCTAGATTAGCTCGAAACCGACAGCGGATTGATTCTACAGTTAATCCGGGAAACCAAGAGGCAATTAATTCTAGGGTAGCTGTACTTATAATTGTCGGTCCTGGAGAATCAGTATCGTCGGGAAAACCTAAGATTGAATTTTCTGCTATGTTAACGGAGAAACCGAAGTAATTACTTAGCCATGATTCTAAGTTGATTCTATCTTTATCTATATCAAAAATATTTGGGGCTTCAGCTCCTTGAATTGCTAGTGATAAACAGCCGCTACTTAAATCCAAGGAAGATCGAATTTGATTAATTTTACCATAACGTTTACCATTGACAAAGTTACCTTGTTCGTCAAATAGAGCAAATTTGCGATCGCCCTCTAATGCCCCACTTGCTAGAATCTTAGCTTGGGTGACAGATAGAGCGTCTAAAGATTTAATTGGGTAGATATAGATACCTGCTAGGAAAGGAAATAGGTTAGACATAATATGACAATACTTAGATACCAGCAGCTTCTTTTACTGTATAGGCATAATCTACCAATAGGAATTACGCCCGAATCATTTTTTGAAGGTAATCGCGTCATTTTAGCTGGAGAGTGAGACAAAAAACCGGATATATTGGGGATTGGTACGTAAATGCTTTAAAAGTGACAACAGACAATTGACAAGCAATAAATGAATGGACAAAAAACTTAGAGAAAACCTTGATAACCTGGGGATTCGCTTCGTCCGCATCCTCTGGTGCGACAATGCCAATATGATACGGGGTAAAGCAGTCCACCGGAGCTGCTTATCAGAATACTTTACACACGGTGTTGGTATCTCCGCAGCACAACCAGCGATTCCCATCATCTATGATGCACCAGCGCCAGGTAGTGGTTTAGGGCCGGTAGGAGAAATCCGCTTAATTCCCGATTGGCATACCTTCACTCCCCTACCATATACCAAAGGTCATGGTCGCGTCATAGGAGATATGGTATTAAATGGTATCCCTTGGAGTTTTTGTCCCCGTCACTTTTTGAAACGGATGGTAGCAGATGCTCAAAGCGAAGGATTAGATATCATCGCAGCTTTTGAGAATGAGTTTTACCTATTGCGGAAAACAGCAGGAGGGATTATACCTGTTGATGAAACAGGCTTTGCCTCATCCATGGGTATCGATATCAATCATCAAGTAATTGACGAGATGGTAGAAGCCCTGATTCAACAAGGAATGCCAGTAGAGCAATATTACTCCGAATCAGGCCCAGGTCAACAAGAAATCTCGATCCTCTATACTGACGCATTAGGAGCAGCCGATCAACAGATTGCCTTTCGAGAAACCATCCGCGCGATCGCTCTCCAGCATAATCTAATTGCCTCATTCATGCCCAAAATATTTCCCGATAAAGCAGGTAGCGGTTGTCATCTTCACCTCAGTCTTTGGCATGAGGGGGAAAATCTCATTCCCAATCTCGATCAAAATGGTACTCTCTCAGAAGTGGCGCGTCGCTTTATTGCCGGAATTCTCCACCATCTCCCAGCCTTGATGGCATTAACTACACCCACTACCAACTCCTACCGCAGAATTCGTCCCCATTGCTGGAGTGGTGCATTCCGGTGTTGGGGCATGGATAATCGGGAAGCAGCAATCCGAATACCTTCTCATCCCCAACCTCCTAGCCCTACTAATTTTGAATTAAAAACTATCGATGCCACAGCAAATCCTTATCTCGCATTAGGTGCAGTGATTGCCGCAGGAATGGATGGAGTCCGACACTGTTTTGAGTTACAATCGCCAGTAACAGTAGATCCGGGTACTCTCACAGAAAATGAACGTCTGGCTCGAGGTATTGAAAGATTGCCTCAAACTTTAGGAGAATCCATCGAACATCTCAGCTGCGACTCCCTCCTTCTTGATGCCATGGGTTCGGATTTAGCTCAAACTTACCTTGCCGTGCGCAAAGCCGAGTGGGAAGCAATGAAAGATTTTAATTTAGACGCAGAAGTAAAACTTTTGTTAGAACAGTATTAGTGACATCCTCCTACACCATATCCTCCTTAGCTATAGTGGGGGTATTCCCGGCGAACTAGTGCAGGTGGGCAAAAATAACCCATCAGTTGTGAGCA
>DOIX01000377.1:8675-10204 GCA_003511885.1 Cyanobacteria bacterium UBA11153 | reverse complement strand
AATGAAACTGGTGAGAAACTTCTGCCGTACTGCACCAGATAATTCAATCTAGCTGCTCTTTAGCTTATCTGCGGAATTACAAACATACAGGATATCCGAACCTAGTTGGTTCGGATATCCGAATAAGCATTTTTACTCAAAACAGTTAAATTTATTAACATGACTTACGCAAACCATCTATCTGTAGGGTGCATTATGGGTCAGCTAACGCACCATCCACTATTGGTAGCGTGACTTCGTAAGTCCTAATTAAGAGGCATACAAATTCACATGCCAATTGTTCGTCTTGCTAAACAAGATTGCAACGAAAGCACATATATAGATATAGCAACCGCCATATCGGTTAAGACATAAATAACGTCATGAAGAGAGATTTGAAGCCTTACTTGATATGAGGTTTGATGTTCATCAAATAACTATCAACTATCAACTGTCA
Source organism: Cyanobacteria bacterium UBA11153 (assembly GCA_003511885.1). Classification (GTDB taxonomy): domain Bacteria; phylum Cyanobacteriota; class Cyanobacteriia; order Cyanobacteriales; family Coleofasciculaceae; genus Limnofasciculus. The sequence continues at coordinate 9,768 of DOIX01000377.1, read as the reverse complement.
ACTCTCAACTGCTATATCTCTATCTGTCTATCTCTCTTGCTTAATTACCTCTTTTCTGAAAAGTCGTATCGCTAAAGGTGAACAATGATGCTTTTAATAAATATTTTGCTACTGGGAATAAGTATTTGGGCTGCTTGGATTGGAATAAAATATTGCGAACAAGTCTATGGAATTGCCCTGGTTTTTACATCCTTAATTTTAGCTATTTGGAGCTTAGTTTTAGCTCCTTTATGGTTTCAGATTTCTGTTGAATGTCTTTTGATTATATTTGTTAATTTCTCGGCTAATGTTTATTTGAAGAATATGTGGCGCAATCGTCGCAGTCGCATTTAGATAATTTTTGTCTCCTTTTCCTAATTGAGATATCCCGTAGGGTGCGTTATCGTAGTAACGCACCATCAAATTTCGATAATAGGGATATCCCATAGATTGCGTTATCGCAGTAACACACCCCCAAATCTAAAGCCAACTCGTGATATCCGAAAGCCTAATTATTTTCACCCGTTATCCACAACCAGGAAAAACGAAAACCCGCCTGATTCCCATCCTTGGTGCAGAAGGTGCTGCCAACTGTCAAAGAAAAATGACAGAATATACCCTAGCAGAGGCAAAATCTCTTCTCGCCAATCATCCTTTATTACTAGAAATCCATTTCGCAGGTGGTAATCTCGATTTGATGGAAACTTGGTTAGGTAGGGATATTACTTATCGCCCACAGGGGGAGGGAGATTTAGGGAAGCGGATGATGTCAGCGTTTGAGATATCTTTTGCGGCAGGAATGAGTGGGGTGATTATTATTGGTACAGATTGTCCCGGCTTGAATGCTAAATTAATGGATGAAGCCTTTCAATTATTATCCCATCAGGATCTAGTTTTAGGACCTGCGGCAGATGGAGGATATTATCTGATTGGTTTGCATCGGTTAATTCCAGAATTGTTTGTGGGGATTGATTGGGGTACATCTCAAGTCCGACAGCAAACAGTCGAAATTGCTGCTAAACTAAATTTACAGATCGCATATCTTCCCATCCTCAATGATATCGATCGTCCAGAAGATTTATAACTTCAGGAACAGTTGATAGTTGATAGTTGA
>DOIX01000377.1:5422-8566 GCA_003511885.1 Cyanobacteria bacterium UBA11153 | reverse complement strand
TAGTTGATATAGCAATCATAAATAGATTGTGGCAATTTTTAAAACTGCGATCCTTAATCTGACTGGGTTTCAAGCCGCGCACTTGTTACAACTTATTTAGGATTGCTATAGTTGATAGTTAACTATATGATAGCATCACCGGATATGATATCAATTGTCTGGTGTCTGCGATCGAATGTTAACTGTTCATAGCGCGATTATTGTTAATAAGGATTGAGGCACTTTGAATTAATTAGGGCTTGCTGTATAAATCTCAAACCTTGACGGCAATTAGATAAGAGTGTTTTAGTAGTCAGGAGAAAGTACCAGGAATAGGAGTTACACTGCTCAAAATTCATGAACTTTTTACATTAAACGGGACAATTTCCCCAGACAAAAAAACCATACCCCACACCACACACCCTGCCCTAACGAAAAGACTTTTTCATCAAACCCTAATTAGAAACTTCTGCTAATTCAATCACTCTTCCTTCCAAATCCTTCACCAAAAAATTCAGCGGCTTTTGATTGCGCACCTTATACTTGAGGCGGCGCATTTGTACCCGCATCAAGACTTGCTCCAAACAGTCACCATCAAAACAAACGTGACGTTGTTGATTTTTCGCACCCAAACTTGCCCCAGAGATAACATGTAGCTGGGTATTCTTCTTAAGCTGATACCAGAATCCATCTGTACCTCTCAGAGAAGTAGTACCAGCCGAACCAGTATTTGATATATAAAGAGGATCGATAGCCGTTGCTCCCAAAGTTTGCTCGTAGTTGTAGTAATAATGTAAAGGAACCTCTGCTGCTGACAAATCCAGCAAGCCTTCATAAAACTCCCGTGCGATTTCTAAATCCGACACCATAATGGTATGGACTTTGGGGGCGCTAGTGAGAAACATCCACATGGCAACCGCATAGGCAACCAAGAGCATGACCATGATACCCTGTGTGGAAAACAGGCTATCGAGGGGCAAATCTGGCAAAAACGCACCTGGCGGGAGGTACGGTAAGAACAAAGAAGTAATATCTACTGATAAAATCATGAACTGAAAAGGGTGATAAGCCAATTTTCAACGTGATGACTCACTTGTCTTGCGGCAGGTTGAAGACGATCGCCATCTGACCTATTCTACAGACACTACTCATTCTAGCCAAGATGAGCCTTGGATTGGAGCTATCGGAGGCGATCGGTTAAGCTTAACCTATTCCCCAAATCGATTCAAACGTTAAAAGTAACGCACCAATTCCCGACTCCCGATTCCCCATCACAGTTACTCAAGTAAAATCGTGCAAATCCCGCATTTTTCAGAATCCCATCATCCCATGATAAAATCGCTTTCCCATCTAAGCGATCGCGAATTGGTTACTCTGTTTCAACGCTATCCAGAGCAGGGTAAGTACTTCGTGACTATTTTCTGTCGGTATAATCCTATTGTCTATACTTTAGTTCGCCATTCGGCGCGATCGCCTGTACAGGCGGATTATCTCTTTGCCCTGACTTGGCGGCATATCTTCTACGAGTTACGGGGACTGGATTTGCGGGAGGAAACTACTTCTGATGCTAATTCTTTCCAAAATTGGTTAATTAATATGACGGCTATCTGTATTAATCAGGCAGATTTGCCTCCGGTGGAGTCTATTCACTATAACCTTAAGTCTGCCCCGCCTCCCTTGTGGTGTTATTTGGAACAAGCTTTGGATCAACTCCTTCCGGCATTAAGATTAATGGTAGTCATGGCTCAAACTTTCCACTGGAGTGAAACGCGGATTGCGGCTTACCTTCAAGCTGAAGGTGAGGTGATGTCTCCCCAAAGCGTGAGAATCCAGCTTCAAGAAGCTTATCAGTTATTGGAGTCTGGTTTACCGGAAGATATTGCTGCCATTTACTTGATAGATGAAGCCCTAGAGACTACTAGAGAGTCTCAGTTAGCAGCAGTGCCGATTTAGCATAGCAGTGCCAAGAGTTTTTGTCCATTTTTTCGGGAGCAAAGGAAGTACATGAATAAATGGAGTCAGTTAATTCAGTTGATGCACTCTAGGGCGATGCCTTTGGGAATTGGGATTCTCCACGCATCGGTACTCTTTTCTAGTTCCCCGGCTTTGAGTCAAAATAGTCTCGGTAGCCAACAAAAACTTGACTTGGAAGAACAATTACAGATTCCCTTAAATAATGGTATCGAAGGGGAACCCAGAAATGAGGCAGATTTGCTACTGCGCTTGGGAGGACAGGCACGAAAGAGTGGTAATCTAGAAAAAGCGATCGCCTATTGGGTGCAAGCACGGGATCTTTATCAGCAAATTGGCGATTTTGAAGGTTTGGGTCTGACTTATGATTATTTAGGTCTGACTTATGCTAATTTAGGACGCTATCCTGAAGCTGAAGAAGCACTGCGCCGTCGTTTGGGAGTTGCTCGCTATACTAAGGATTTTGGCGGGCAAATTTTTGGTTTGAACAATTTAGGTACTATATTACTGCAAGCCGGAAATATCGAAGCTGCCTCTGTCAGCTTTACAGAAGCTTTGGATATCGCCCGCACCATTAAAAATAGAGAAGGTGAAGGGCTAAGTTTAAATAATCTGGGCTTAGTAGCAACCATTGAGGGCAATTATTTCCAGGCAATTAAGCACTATGAATCTGCTTTGGTATTGCGCCGTCGCTTAGGAGACTCTCTCGCCGAAGCAAATACCCAAAATAATTTAGCAGATGTTTATTTCGCCCTCAAACAGTACCGAGATGCCGGAATCGAGTATGGGGTTGCCTTCCAACTAGCCAAAGACAGCCGCGATATCCCCAATCAGTTTCGCGCCCTCCGAGGGATGGTACAGTCTTATGGTATAACAGGTCCCGAATCCCTAGCGTTTAAATACCTCAACCAACACTTTACCCTCGCCCAAGAGCAAAAAAACCAACGCGAAGAATTAATCTCCCTGCGGCTCTATGCCCAACTCTACAAAGGCAAAGGGGATTTAGCTAATGCTCGCATATTTTACGAACGTGCGATCGCGCTAGCAAATAGTTTAGGCGATTCGGGGGAAGAAGCCTTTTTACGCAACGACTTGGCACAAATTCTTTTTGTGAGATGATAGTTTTCACGCGGAGCAGTTTTTCCTCTGATTCAATAGATAGATGCCATCGGTTAGTAGTAGGCGATTAATCGC
>DOIX01000377.1:0-5214 GCA_003511885.1 Cyanobacteria bacterium UBA11153 | reverse complement strand
GTAGTAGGCGATTAATCGCCTACTACTAACATGGTATTGGCCTTGAGGCTCAAAGCACTAATTATCTCACCTAATCTCAAAACTCCCCAGGCCGGACTCGAACCAGCGACCAATCGGTTAACAGCCGACCGCTCTACCACTGAGCTACTGAGGAATGTGTAGCCAACCTTGTTCACGATTATCTATAGTAGCAACAAAAGATTTAGTTTGGCAAGCCCCTGGACAAATTTTTAGGAAAATCCTGTGAAATCTTGGCTGGATCATGGGTTTAGGAACCAGAGAGTAACCAAGGCGGGCAAGTAAAGATCGCCATTCGGCGCGAGCTAACCCCATCGCAGTTTCAGTAAAAACACGGTTGGCAGATGACGAAAAATCTTAGTATGAAAGCTACAGCGACACTATATTACCCATCTCATCCCCTCAACTTCCATGCTGACTCATCACCGCTTGCCTGTTTGTCTTTCTGTCATCTCCACCGATTTACCCATCTGGTTTACAGTTCAAAACGACGCTACCCTTTATCAAAAAGGTCAACAACGGTTTCATGTACTTTTAAGGGAACCTCCTATCCACCCATGGAAGAAGGAAAAATCTATCCCTGACAATCCCCATCCTCTCCAAAAAGATTCCCGCCGACTCCTGTGGCTGGAAATTTCACCCTACCGCGTCAGTATGACGATGCAGGGAAGTGACAGCCTCAGCTATCGTCATCTTTGGGAGCAAGGGGTTTTCGGGATCAGTCGCTATTGGCTGCAAAAAGACCAAGCTGAAGGTCATCAGTCCTTACAACTGCGAAATTATACCAGGCTGATCGAGCTAGAAGGTAGCTCTTTCCCGAAACGCCTGGAACTAGATTATGAACTATGGTCAGATCGGGTGCAACTTGGTCGCTACCTCCTGACGCTGCAAATTCAGCAATAGGCGATAGTGGATAGTTGATAGTGGACAGGGGTTTCTCGGGATCGCCGCGTCCTCTTCAACGTTGATAGTTGACAGTTGTACCACTTCATGCGTAGGCATCCGCTGTGCCGCTCCCTATAGTAAATGTAAAGAAGTGTAACAATTATGCTGTCATACTGGGTTAGCATCTTGACAGGAACAAAAAAGACCGATAATCTGACATACATACCCGGGTAAAACGATTGAAAACATATATGCAAGACAAGCAAAAGGTTACGTTGTATCTCCCACCTGGACTTCACCGCCAGCTCAAAATTAGAGCCGCTGTTGAAACAGACTCAATGTCGGCAATGGTTGAGAGAGCAATCGTATTTTATTTGCAGCATCCGGAGGTGGTTGATGAGGTGGAAGCATCCTACGGGAAGAACTATCAGGTATATAGCTGTCCTGAATGTAGGAGTTCAGTAGTCATAAAAGAGGGTGAGATGGTTTCTCTGAAACAACAGCCGAGTCTTTTAGATGATGAGCTATCCGTAGAAAAGGTGCGGGAAGAAGTAAATTATGCTGCGAAAGCAAACGCCAAATCAGAGGGAGAAGAACAGTTAGTTCCCTGTTAGTTTCCCAGCATCTGGTTGCCAACGATCTGTATGCTAACGATCGGTCTGCCCAGAATTCGATCGCAAATCGCTCCCAGATCGATGTGTTGAAAGAAAGAGTTGACTGTGTTGCTCTTTTAATGTTTGAGCATTGGTTGTGCCGTCTCTAAAGTAGGTCGAGAGTTATGCAAGAAGAGCTAAGTATTCTAATTCAGGCTCAATATCCGCTAATATACCTCGTGACTTCTGAGGAAGAGAGGGCTGAGAGGGCAATAGCTGCGATCGCGCAAACTAAGGCGAATCAGAGACGGGTGTTCCTGTGGACGGTGACGCACGGAATTATTGAGTACGGTCAATCCCGGCAGATTACCCAACACAACACAGTCTCTCCGGAAGCTGCTATTCAATGGGTGATTCAACAGAAAGAACCAGGTATTTATATATTTAAAGATTTACATCCATTTATTGATGCGCCTGCGACAACGCGATGGTTGCGGGATGCGATCGCTAGTTTTAAGGACGCTCAGAAAGCGATTATTCTGATGTCGCCAGTTCAAATAGTTCCAATTGAACTGGAAAAGGAAGTAGTTGTCCTGGACTTCCTTTTACCAGATATGGCAGAACTTAATCAAGTTTTATCTCAGCAGTTGGAACAGACAAAAAGTCGTCGTACCTCTACAGAAACCAGGGAAAAATTACTGCGGGCTGCCTTGGGATTAACCAAGGATGAGGCTGAGAAAGTTTATCGGAAAGCCCATGTCAAAGTCGGGCGATTGACTGAAGCAGAAGTAGAAATAGTTTTATCAGAGAAAAAGCAATTAATTCGCCGTAACGGTATCTTAGAATATATAGAAGAAGACGAAACAATTGACTCTATCGGCGGTTTGGATGAACTGAAGCGGTGGCTGAGACAGAGATCCAATGCCTTCACCGAAAGAGCCAGAGAATATGGGCTACCCCAACCCAAAGGTATGTTAATTTTAGGGGTTCCCGGCTGTGGCAAATCATTGATTGCCAAAACCACATCTCGCCTCTGGGGTTTGCCCCTATTGCGTTTAGATATGGGGAGAGTTTATGATGGTTCAATGGTGGGGCGATCGGAAGCAAATTTAAGAAATGCCCTCAAAACAGCAGAATCGATTTCTCCTGCTATACTATTTATTGACGAACTCGATAAATCCTTTGCTGGTTCCAGCGGTTCCGCTGATTCGGATGGAGGGACTTCAAGTCGCATTTTCGGTTCATTTTTAACCTGGATGCAAGAGAAAACTTCCCCCGTATTCGTAATGGCAACAGCAAACCGAGTGGAAAGATTGCCTGGAGAATTTCTCCGTAAAGGACGTTTTGATGAAATCTTCTTCGTGGACTTACCAACACCCGAAGAACGTCAACAAATTTTCAATATTCACCTGAGTAAGCGGCGGCGTGAAATTGGTCGTTTTGACCTGGAACAATTAGCAACTGTATCTGATGGTTTTTCGGGTGCAGAAATTGAGCAAGCGATAATTGCTGCTATGTATGAGGCATTTGCTCAAGATCGAGAATTTACCCAATTAGATATTATTGCTTCGATTAAGTCAACCTTACCGCTTTCTCGGACAATGACTGAGCAGGTAACCGCCTTAAGAGATTGGGCTAGACAGCGCGCCCGACCTGCCGCAGCCTCCGTTGCTGAATATCAGCGAATGGAGTTTTAACAAGCTTTCTCCTGCTCCCAACAGGAGTAAAGGCTAGCATCATTAGTGCTAGCAGTTCGATCGAAGCCGTAGTTTGTGGACTCGGCTCCTGAAAAAAAACAAAACGTTACGTTGTCGTCTCTTTTCTATCTCTACTGGAGGAAATTCCCATGTCTCACTTTAGCACTCTCCGCACCAAAATCACCGATGCAGAAATTCTGAAGAATTCTCTCCGTGACATCGGTATTTCGGTGAAGACTGATGCTGATGTCCGTGGTTACAATGGTCAGCGGGTTCGGGCTGACATCGTTGCTGTTCTCGAAGGCGAATACGATTTAGGTTGGTCTCGCAATACCGACGGTTCCTTTGATTTGATTGCTGACCTTTGGGGTGTTGCCAAGAAGCACAATCAAACCGAATTGATCAACTCTATCAATCAAAAGTATGCCGTGAACAAGACTTTAACAGAAGTTAAGCAACGTGGTTTGCAAAATGCCAACGTCAAATTGGTTCTGCAGTAGTCGTAGTCCATCTAGGCGTTCCCAAGCTTGCGGGTTGACCATTTTCGGGTTAGCCCGTTTTTTCTATTTTGACGAGCCGTTTAACTCTCACCTGCATCCCCAAGTAACCCGGATAGATGCTAGAAAGATCGGAAAGTACGAAGAGAGCGAATTTGCGATCGGATCTAACTGTACCACCCTTGACTCCTGCGATCTTGGCGGTAAGATTCAACTAGTGAAAGTCTAAGCGCGTGAATTGGGAGAAAAAAATTGCACGACTTCCTACAATCTCTAGGCATTGCTAACCCCACCGGAAGTGGATGGCTGGCGGTCATCTTCACCTTTGGGTTAGCTTGGGCAGTAACTTCGCGTTTTATTCCAGCAATACATTCCTTTGCCTTACGAGTGGGTTGGGCGGATTTACCGAATGCACGGCGACTTAATAAAGAACCTTTACCTAATGCGGGAGGCTTGGCAATCTATGCTGGAGTGATAGCGGCTTTAGTTTTAGCTACCCTTTTAAGACCAATTGTCATCGAAGCTGTCTTAGCTCAGGTATTGACAATTCTCTTGGGAGGTTCAATCCTGGTACTGATTGGCTTTATTGACGATCAATTTGGGTTACCCCCCTACATTCGTTTATTTACGCAAACCATTACGGCACTGTTACTAGTTGCCAGCAATATCCGGATTGAGACATCTTTTGGTACTCCCTTCGATCCCTTAATCTCGATTATATTTACATGGCTTTGGGTGGTTGGAGTTACCAATGCGGTTAATTTGATGGATGGGATGGATGGTTTGGCTGGAGGCATCAGCTTTATCACCGCGATGAGTCTGTTAGGTGCATCTGCCCAATTTGAAGTCAGGGCAGCGGCAACGTTACTTTTAGCAGCTTTAGCCGGGGCAGCTTTAGGATTTTTGCGGGATAATTTCCATCCATCGCGGATTATTATGGGAGATGCAGGGGCATATTTTTTTGGCTATGTCTTGGCTGCCACTAGTATCTTGGGTAGCGTGAAGGTAACAACGGTATTTGCTTTAGTACCTACTGTGTTTTTTCTGCTCTTACCAGTATTAGATACAACTCAGGTGTTTATACGACGACTATTGGCAGGGAAAAATCCTTTGAGTACACCCGGAAAAGATCATTTACATCATCGCCTATTAGCTTGGGGCTTTTCTCAGCGTTATGCTGCTTTAATTCTTTGGGGTATCACTTTAATATCAAACGCTTTGGCAATGAAATTACAAGGGATGAGTCTGATGGTTATATCTGTGACTAGCATCGGTATCATCATCCTCTTAGGTTTTACCATTAGGCAGAAGTTATGGTATAAACGATCTGAAGTTTAGGTGAGACTGTTAGTGTAGTCGATTTCAATGGACTTAAACTATTAGCCGTGGACTTAAGTCCACGGCTAGTTTTCGGACTTACTGAACAATTACCACTACAATATCGGAAGATCCAGTGTAAGTTAGAAATTTTGAAGTGGCAGATGAACTATAAAAATCAGCCGTTTTTTTTCAATAATAATCCTG